>JAQVHS010000007.1:24274-101410 GCA_028696075.1 Candidatus Gastranaerophilales bacterium | reverse complement strand
ATATATGATTTTGCGGGAATAGTGCGCGATGTCAACATTGCAAAAGGCAATTTTAGATTTGCTCCTGTTATGTATTTAAGTGCATCATTAGCTCATATTGATAATATGCCTCAATCAACATTTGATGAAATAATAGAAAAATATGTTGAAATGAATGCGGCACACCCATTTCGAGAGGGCAACGGACGCAGCACAAGGATTTGGTTGGATGTAATTCTAAAAAAAGAACTGGAGCAAGTGATAGATTGGAGCTTGATTGATAAAAACGATTATCTTTTAGCTATGGAGAGAAGCCCTATAAAAGATGTTGAAATAAAACATTTATTAAAAAATGCATTAACCGATAAAATTAACGATAGAGAAATTTATATGAAAGGCATTGATACAAGTTACTATTACGAAGGATACACTATTTTCAAGGCAGAAGAATTAAAATAGGATAGCCAAAAGGCAGATATTATTTTAATAGCTTTTTAATACTTTTCATTTTTTTAACAGCACATTCATCATTGTTCAGAGATTTATAAGTGATTTGCATAACAGCCATTGCAACTTCGAAAAATTCTTTTTCTTTATCGACTTTTTTCGGTCGACCTTTTGGATTGCCGGATTGACCTTTTTTAAATCTATATTCCAGTGGCGGTTGTCTTTTCATAGCCTGTATTTAACCTTGCAAGTCAAAATAAGTCAAGTTCTTGTCAAAACTTTCCCTGATACTCTAAAAAAATTCCCTGTTATTTTTTAGGAAAATCAGTCTCTTTTGCAAAATTATGGTCTCTGAAATCCACTATTTGTAAAGGTTCTTAGATTACCAGATTGAAAACCAACTCGATTAATAGGCAAAAATATTTAGAATTTCCCTGTAAATTCCCTGTTCTTTAAAATAATGGTTTTCGCGCCAAAGACTTCAGCTGTCAAACCTGACGACACCACCATTTTTTTGGAGACGAAGCTTATCGCCTTGGGCTTTTACAGTACGTGCCTCCCGCAGGTCGCAACATACCGGGTAAGGAGTATCCTTACGTAATCACTAACATGCACAGCCAAGACGGGAAATTTAAGCTACTCAACTCTTCACCTTAAAACCCCTCCTTCCTTCCATCTCTTAATTGTGTAATAATAAAAGACATGAAAGGACGCTGCCAATGAAAGTATCGTTTAGGAATATGCAGGAAGATGATATACCTTCTATTATGGAGATAGAGACGGTATCTTTCGGCAAATACCATTGGAGCGAAAAGTCTTTTATAACAGAAATAAACAACAACCTTGCACATTATTATATAGGAATAAACGAGGATAATAAGCTTGTTTCTTACTGCGGTTTTTGGGATATATTAAAAGAGGCGCATATAACAACTTTTGCGGTTCATCCTGATTTAAGAAAACAAAAAATAGCACAACAAATGCTTGTTTATATGATTAAAAAAGCCTATGATATGGAAATAAAATGGTTTACACTTGAGGTAAGGGAATCAAATATTGCGGCAATAAATTTATATAAAAAATTCGGTTTTGACTGCATTGGCGAGCGTGAAAAATATTATCAGGATAATAATGAGAATGCCCTTATTATGTGGACAGAGAATATATTTTCTGATAAATTTAAAAATAATTTTAAGGCAATAGAACAATCCATTGAGGCATTAAATTGAAAATAGGATATAAGAAATTTATCAAAACCATTAAAAGTATAAAAATCGTTGAAACTTATCCTGATTTCAATATAGGTACTATTGCCGTTATATTACTTTGCACAATGGCGCTTGTGATAGCTACATTTACAAAGATAAATTTGTATTCGCTAAACCTTTTCAGCCCGTTTGATTCAATGCAAGGCGAAAATACCTCGTTAATAAGCATTTTTTCTTATATCCCTCAAGTTCCTGTGGTATTATTGATTGCAGTGCTTTTGGGCCCGAGTTACGGAATGCTTTCCGTCTGCATATATATAATACTGGGGTTTATAGGTATTCCTGTATTTTCATCAGGCGGCGGTCCATTGTACTTTTTAAGACCGAGCTTCGGTTTTATATTGGGTTTTTTGCCCGCGATATTTTTTGTTGCCAATATATTAAAAAATCCCAATGTAAGGTTTAAAATTACCAAGGCTACAATTGCAGGTGTTCTTTCTATCCACATATTAGGTATAATTTATTTGGTTTTACTGATGTTTTTTAAAGGCGAGCAATTGTTTTTAATGCTAAGCTGGGTATGGCTTCTGAGCGGAATGCAAATTCTGTATGACTTTATATTCGGTTTTGCAGCCATACTTGCAGGCAGGTTTTTAAGAACATTTTTATCTTTTGCAACCGATAAATAGACATCTTTATAAACCGCTAAAAATACGCAGATAGCAGTATGTAATAGCATTTTAAATAATATAAAATTTAATCATGTTTAATACAGACGAAAAAATCAAAGATGATATACTCAAGGCAATAGGGTTAGAGCTTATGTTCTGTACCCCCGAGAAGTGTGCTAATGCCGAAGGCATTACAGCTATTGAGCTTGCCAGAAAACTCAAATATCCTACAGAACTGGTTAAAAAAAAGCTTAAAATTCTTTTTGATAAAAGAATAGTCAAAGTTATAGGCATCAACCCAAAGTTTTGGAGCTTTGATGATTTTTATTTTCAAAAAATGGACGAAGATGACCCTGTTTACAGGCTTTTATGCGATTTTGACGATGTGGATTTCAATCAGTATTTTGAATATTAATTAAACGTTTTATGCTTATATTCTCTTAAAACTTCGCTTTCATTATCGTATAGAGCTTTTTCTATAAGAATTTTACTTTCATCAGACATATTATTTTTGAGATACAAATCCGCCAGTCTTATAATCCTGTTTTCGTCAAAAGGAAAGATATCGTTTGCTTTTTTTAGTGTTTCTATGGCTTTTGCATAATCTTCTTTAGCCTCATAACATTCTGCCAAATCATTATAAAGGTAAGGGTTATGAGGGTATTGTTCTATAATTTTTTTAAAAATTGATATAGCTTCGTCGTATTCACCAAGGTGTTTCAAATTTATAGCCATCATATTGGCAATTTCTACGGTAGGCAAAATAGAATAAGCATGGCGCGCTAATTTTAATGACATGGCATATTCACCCGTAGCATAATATATACGGGCAATATTGTAGCTTACTTCAGGCTCGTCTTTTAAAGATGTGTACAAAGGCTCTAAAACATGCAAAGCCTCATCAAGTTTTGATAAAGAAATCAGATTAATACCTCTTGCAAGCAGTGTATAAGGATTATTCTCAATTTCGAGCGATTTTTTGTAATATTCGTCGGCAAGCGTAAAATCCCCTATCGCAAAATTAAAATCGGCGTACTCTTTTAAAATTTCGGGGTTTTTAGGGGCAAGTTCCACCGCTTTTTCAAACTCTTCTTTTGCGTAACCTGTCTGGCGCTGCATTAAAAATATTACGGCTAAATCTTTATGAGCAAGGGCATTATTTTCTTCTAAAGTAATACTCTTATTCAAAAACTCGACAGCCTTGGTAAAATCATCCATCTTAGTGTATAAAATAGCCAGCGAATGATAAACCGTAGCCGAGTTTTTCTTAAAAGACAAGATTTTGTAAAATACTTTAAGAGCATCATCATACTGTTTCATTTCCATATAAATTTTTGCTTTCTGAAACAGGGCAGGAACTGACTTGGGCTGTTTAGAAAGTATTGTATTTACTTCGTTTAGCGCTTTTTCAGGCTCGTTATTTCTGACATAGGCGCTGATAAGAGAATTTCTAATATCAGACAGACCGGGGTTTATTTCCAAAATCTTTTTGTAGCTTTCAATAGCTTTATCGTATCTTTTTAACATATTAGAAACATTGGCAAGGCTGATTAAAGTTAAAAAATTAGCGGGGTTAAGCTCCAAAGACTTTGAAAAATATTCAATGGATTTATCAAAGTCGGAAGAAAGTTGAGCCGCTGTTCCTAAATTAGAATACGTTAAATAATTTTGGTTATTCAGTTTAAGTGATTTTTCAAATGCTTTTATTGCGCTACGATAATCTTTTAGCGCAAGGTAGCAAGCCCCCATATTATTAAAGGTCTGCTCTTTTGCGTTATCAAGTTCAGCTGATTTTTTCAAAATCTCAAGGGCTTTGGAGTAGTCGCTGCGCTGCATATAAACTGAAGCTACAATCGAAAAAACGGAAGAATCATTGATTAAAGCTTTGTCAACTTTTGAAAATTCTTCCAAAACTTCATCAAATTTATTTAACTTGTAATAAGCGGTAAACAAGTTACGGTAAGCATTTTCATACTCGGGACGTAAGAATATTACCTGCTTAAGATACTCAATAGAATCCTCCAATTGATTGTTCAAAATATAAATAGAAGCAATATAAAAAGCAACCGTGGCATCATCAGGCGAAATATCATTAGCCCTCTTGAAATATTTAAGCGCCTCAGTCCTGTCTTTAAGGTTGAAAACAGACAATGCCATACCTTTTAAAGCTTCAATATTTTTATCGTCCTGTTCCAGTATTTGGGCAAAAAGGTCTTTGGCAGCTTCAAAATCTTTAGCTGCCAAAAAATCATTTGCTTCATTTAATATTTTTTCAAGTTTCTTGCTCATTACTCTATTATAAGCTCTTCTTTTTGCATTTCATCTTCTATAAACCTTACGGTATAATTACCGCTTATGAATTTTTGGTTAGAGAAAATAAGTTTATGGAAAGGGATAGTTGTCTTAACGCCTAAAATAACATATTCGCTAAGCGCTCTTTTCGCTCTTGCCATACAATCTTCGCGGTCTTTGCCCCAGCAAATAAGCTTCCCTATCATAGAGTCATAATAAGGCGGTATTTTATAATGTGTATATGCATGGCTGTCCACTCTGACGCCAAACCCACCGGGAGCTATATAACCTTCTATTTCACCCGGACAAGGCATAAAGTCTTTTTGAGGGTCTTCTGCGTTAATTCTGCATTCAATTGCATGCCCGCTGATTTTAACATCATCCTGGGTAAACGAAAGTTTTTCGCCTGCTGCCACTCTTATTTGCTCTTTAACAAGGTCAATGCCCGTAACCATTTCTGTAACGCAATGCTCAACCTGTATTCTGGTATTCATTTCCATGAAATAGAATTTATCACCGTCTAACAAGAATTCTATAGTACCAACACCCTCGTAGTCAATTGATTTAGCGGCAATTCTTGCAGCTTCGCCCATTTTTTTACGCAATTCGTTTGTTAAAGCAGGGGAAGGTGATTCTTCAAGCAGTTTTTGGTGTCTTCTTTGGATACTGCAATCTCTTTCGCCTAAATGGCATACATTCCCGTATTGGTCGGCAATAATTTGCACTTCTATATGTCTTGGATTTTGAAGATATTTTTCAATGTAAACTTCGCCGTTGCCAAAAGCTGTAGCAGCTTCTACCTTGGCAAGGTTAAACATTGTTTCAAGCTCATCTTTGGAATTTACTATTCTCATACCTTTTCCGCCGCCGCCTGCTGTTGCCTTGACTATAAGAGGATATCCGGTTTCTTCAATCCAGTCTTTAATATCATCAAGGTCCTTAACCAAGCCCGTACCCGGTGTAATAGGCACGTTGTTTTCTTTCATTGTCTTTCTTGCAGTGGCTTTATCGCCCATCATCCTGATATTTTCAGAAGTCGGACCTATAAACTTAATGTTATGGTCTTTGCAAATATCTGCAAACTTAGCGCTTTCGGACATAAATCCGTAACCCGGGTGAATCGCATCAACCCCCGCCATTAAAGCCGTACTGATTATATTCGGAATGTTAAGATAACTTTGTGCAGAAGGCGCGGGACCTACGCAATAAGCTTCATCAGCCATTGTTACGTGGAAGGAATCTTCATCCGCTTGTGAATATATAGCTACAGTCTTTATATCAAGCTCTTTACAAGCCCGAATTACTCTTAATGCAATTTCTCCTCGATTTGCAATTAAAACTTTTTTAATCATAATTTTCCCTAATTATTCAATGTACATAAGGACTTGCCCAAACTCTACAGGCTGTCCGTTTTCTACGCAAATTTCAACAACTTTGCCGCTAAATTCCGTTTTTATCTCATTCATAAGCTTCATTGCTTCTATGATACAAACAGTATCGTCCTTTGCAACTATTTTCCCTAATTTTACAAACGGCTCATCATCAGGTGACGGAGCAGCATAAAAAGTCCCAACCATAGGAGAGGTAACAGGTGTACCCTTTTTCGCCTCAGGCGCTTTTTCTACCAATTTGGTTTCTTCTTTTGGCGCAGAAACAGCGACCGCTGCAGGCGCTATAAATCCGGATGAAGCGACTATTTCTTTTTCACGTCTTAGTACGATGGCTCTATCGCCGTCTTCTAACGTAATTTCTGACAGATTATTTTTATTAACAAGCTCTGCCAATTTTTCCAAGTAATCTAATTCAAATTTCATAACAAACTCTCTTCTTTATGCTCTATCTAAATATGAATTGGTTCTGGTATCAACTCTTATCATTTCACCGTTGCTGATAAAGAATGGTACGTTGACAACAGCACCTGTTTCAAGTGTTGCGGGTTTAGTTCCGCCCTGGGCTGTATTGCCTTTTTCCGCGGGAGGTGTATCTACAACCTCAAGTTCAACGAAGTTCGGCAAATCAATCCCGATAAGTTTACCTTTGCATTCTAAAGTCATAATATTCATGTTTTCTTTAAGATACTTAATACCGTCGCCTATCTGCTCCGCTGTTAGCGTAACCTGGTCGTAGGTGGAATTATCCATAAAAATATAATCAGCATCAGCTTTATACAAAAACTGCATTTCTTTCTTTTCCAAAAGCGCTTTGGGGAATTTTTCGCCCGCTCTGAAGGTTTTTTCCATAGTATTTCCGGTTTCAACATTTTTTAATTTAGTCCTGACGAAGGCTGCACCTTTACCTGGTTTAACATGCAAAAACTCAACTACCTGATATAACCCACCGTCAACTTCAATTGTAATACCATTTTTCAAATCGTTTGTTGAAATCATATAAATTTCCTAATTTAACTAGCTGAGTTTATTTTACAATAAACATGAAAAATCGTTAAATTTGCAACAAAAATTTTTATGCAACGCATTTTGACTGCGCTTTAGCTTTTTGTTCTTCTTCATAGTATAAGCTTAAGCCCGGTGCAACAGAAGTTTTGTTAAAGGTTCTTCTGAACCAGAATTGAATTTGAGGCAATATATATGCAAGAGCAAACGAACAAGCTGCAACGTTAGCTATAACGGAAGCTCTTCTTAAATTCTTAACCTTACTGATGAATTTTTCAGCATTTTTACTGCCGGCGGCAGAAGTTATCAAATCTTCAATATGCTGCCCCAACTCTTTTACCTTCTCAGGTTCAATATATTTAAGGGGATTTCTCTTTCCTTTTACAATACTTATCAGTCCTAATTTTTCGGCAGCTTGAAGGGTTAAATCTTTTAATTTGCCGCCGTTTTTCGCAAGTTCACCGTCAATAAGCTTAATCAAACCCGCTTCATCAATATTCTTAATGGCTGCTAATTTTCCCGCAGCTTTGTTATTTTTGGTTGCTTCCATAATCATAGACTGGAAGTTTTTATCTTCAATAATTTTGGAATCTAAAGAGATAGGGGTCTTAAAGAATTTTTTACCGATGGCTTCCAACCCTTTTGCAACATATTTACCGCCGCAATAAAGGAATAAAACGTAACCCAGTTCAAAAATAGCTCTTTCGGCTGTTTCCATAGGTCTTCTTGTTGTGGCAATTCTTCCTGAAACCAAACCCGCATCAACCATAACCATATTTTTCACAGGGCATGTAAACCAGGTAGAAATAGTATCGGCAATACCCCCGAACGAAAGATTATTATTCTTTGCCTTACCCATAAATGAAGCAAAAGCAGGATTTTTATCAACTATTTGATGTTGGTTAGCCATTTGCCTTTCAAAAGCATGTTTAAGTTCTTGTTTTTTCTGTTTTTCAATAACGGAATTGGTGTATTTATAAATCATTTTAGGCAGTACCCAGCCTAAAAATAATGCGGGTAAAAGCGTAGTAACCGCTGACCTTGTAGCAAACAGCTTTTTAAATCCCTGAGGGTTTTCAACGATTTTCTTAACATGACCTTTTAAAGCTTCATCTGTTATATTTTCCAATCTTAAGGCCTGAGGCGATTTTTGATTTAATAACCTGATATCAGTTCTGGCAAAAGCATCTAAACCGTATTCTTTTATTTTGTTGAAACCGTATAAATTATTTGTAATAAGCTTGTCGAATAAAACTTTTAATAATGGGATGCCGCCTAACCAAACTATAGATGTCGTATTTGCTTCTATTAATTTTTCCCTTGCATCTAAGGCGCCCATTCTTTTCGAGGTTTTTGCTCCCTCGTTATACGCCATTGAAACTCTGCCTACCGTCTCAACGCTGTCTTTTACTATTATCGGCACTAACGAAGAATTATTGCCTAATGTTGAAAATATTGATGATACTATTGCCATATTTTAATTATTTAACTCCATAACTCAAGGGATTATAAACCCCATAAAAGGTTCGCTACTCTGATTTGTTTTGCATTCACTTGAGTTTTGCTTCGGCTATTTTTCATTGAATTATCTCCTTTGTGTACTTTCTGAAACTAGTAAAAACGCTGAAAGAATTATATTGCTCTTTTTTGTCGTAATGTTAATTTTTTGTAAAAAAATAAGACCCTTCTATTTTTCAAAGGTCTTATATCTAAAATTTCCATGACAAAATGAAGCTTTCGATATAAGCCTTAATTGGTGTAAAAACAGCGTTTTTGGTACTTTCTGATTCTCATCGGTGTCCTTTAATTAAAAAATAATTTTTCTAACTCATTAGTTATTATAAAACATAGCAAATTTTTTGTAAATAGGTTAACTGCCGATTAAAAACTATCGCTTGTTTTTTAGCTGTAAGCAATCTATAATTGATTGCAGATAGTACCATCAGGAGCAAATTATGGATTATGATAAAATTTTAAGTTATGTGCCTACCGTTATAGAAAATTCAAGCAGAGGAGAACGCTCTTTTGATATATTTTCAAGACTTTTAAGGGAGAGAATTATATTTCTCGGTACAGAAATTGATGATATGGTAGCGAATTCTATAGTAGCCCAACTGCTGCTTCTTGACAGTGAAAATTCCGAAAAAGACATTATGTTGTACATAAACAGCCCCGGTGGTGTTATAACCGCGGGTATGGCTATATTTGATACAATGAACCACATAAGAGCCGACGTAAACACAATTTGCGTAGGACAGGCTGCCAGTATGGGCGCTTTTTTGCTGTCCGCCGGCACTCCCGGAAAAAGGATGGCTCTGCCTCACTCAAGAATTATGATTCACCAGCCTTTAGGCGGTGCAAGAGGACAGGCAACTGACATTCAAATCGAAGCTGCCGAAATAGGAAGAATGAAAAAACAACTAAACACCCTTATGGCAAATCACTGCGGAAGACCTGTTGAAGACCTTGAAAGAGATACCGAAAGAGATAATTACATGAGTGCCTGCCAAGCTAAAGAATACGGGCTTATAGATAAAGTTATCACTAAATTAGAACAAAAACCAAAATCAGAAGAATAAAATGTTCACAGGAATAATTGAAGAAGTAGGAACAATCAAATCCGTCAACTGCACCTCAAGTGGAGCAAAAATTGTCGTGTCCTGCGCCAAAGTGCTTGAAGAAACAAAGATAGGCGACAGTATCGGAATTGACGGGGTATGCCAGACAGTAACAGACTTAAGTTCAAACTCTTTCAGCGTAGAAACGATGAATGAAACCCTTAGTTTAACCACTTTTGAAACCTTTAAAACAGGTCAAAAAGTCAACCTTGAGCGGGCGGCTGCTTTGTCTACACGTTTAGGCGGACATTTATTAAGCGGTCATGTAGAAGGACTTGTAAAAATTACCGCTATAGAAAAACAAGGTATAGCCGATATTTTCAGGTTTAAAGTTGCAAAAAACATTGAGAGATATATGATTTATAAAGGCTCTGTTGCCTTAAACGGTGTAAGTTTAACAATTTGTTCTTTGGAAGGCGGATTTTTTGAAGTATCCTTAATCCCCCACACAAAAGAGAATACGACATTTCAATATTTAAAAATCGGTGATTTTGTGAACATTGAAACGGATATAATTGCAAAATATATTGAAAAATTAATGATTAAGGATAATAATACAAGCAGCAGAATAGATGAAAATTTTTTGAAAGAGAACGGATTTTTTTAAAATGAATACTTTTAATACGGTGGCAGAGGCAATAGAAGATATAAAAAACGGAAAAATAGTCATTGTAGCGGATGACGAAAGCCGTGAAAATGAGGGCGACCTTATATGCGCAGCGGAGCTTGTTACCGCTGAAATTATTAATTTTATGGTAACAGAAGCCCGAGGACTTATTTGCATGCCGATGGACGAAGTTTTAACCAAAAGACTTGAACTTGAACAAATGGTATCACACAACACAGAAAGCCATGGCTGCGCTTTTACCATCAGTATTGATGCTCAGGCAAAGTTTGGGGTTACAACGGGAATAAGCGCTTCAGACAGGGCAATCACCATTAAGACCGCTATGCGGGATGATGCGCAGCCTTCTGATTTAAGAAGACCGGGGCATATATTTCCTCTTAAAGCAAAAAACGGCGGGGTATTACAACGGGTAGGGCAAACAGAAGCTGCGGTTGATTTGGCAAGGCTGGCGGGGCTAAAACCTGCCGGTGTAATTTGTGAAATACTTAACCCCGACGGCACTATGGCAAGGCGAAATGACCTGAAAACATTTGCACAAAAACATAACTTGAAATTTATTACCGTGGCTCAGATTATTGAATACCGTCTAAACCATGAGCGTTTTGTTAAACGTATTGCGTGTGCAAAAATGCCGACCCGGCATGGTATTTTTGAAATATACGGTTATATAAATGAGCTTGACGGCTGCGAACATGTAGCGCTTGTAAAAGATTTAGACTGCGGAAAAATCCCCGCTGTGAGAATGCATAGCGAATGCCTCACGGGTGATATATTTCACAGCTTAAAGTGTGATTGCGGCGACCAATTGGCAAATGCGCTTGAATATATAGAAGATTACGGCTGCGGGGCTTTGGTTTACCTGCGCGACCATGAAGGAAGAGGAATAGGTTTAACCAATAAAATCAAGGCTTATGACCTGCAAGACCATGGCAAAGATACGGTAGAAGCTAACATTGATTTGGGCTTTGAACCTGACTTAAGAGATTACGGAGTAGGTGCTCAAATATTACTTGATTTAGGTTTAACAAGGTTTAATTTAATTACCAATAACCCCAAAAAAATTGTTGCACTTAAGGGCTATAATATAGAAATCACAGACAGAATCGCAATTCCATGCGAGTTGAATAAATACAACGAATTTTATATGAGAACAAAAAAAGAAAAGATGGAGCATATTTTATAACATAAGAAAAAAGAGGCTTGCGCCTCTATTAAAGAAGTTTGTAATGTCTAATCTCACCGTTCAATAAACTTTTCTGTCTTTTCAATTTTTGACAAGAGTAAATCTATTTGTTTTTTTAGCAGTTCAAGGAAAAATCTTACCTCATTTTTAAAGCTGTAAGTTCCTGCCCAATAAAATTGCTGGCTGCTCATAATATACTCCTTATTCTCTACCTTCGATAATGTACTTATCGGCATTTATTTGAAAAACTTTAGTAAAAAACAGGATTTATTTACAAATATTTACACTTTATAAAGAATATTGGATATTTAATAAACCTGCATAAATAGCACTCATATCAGGCCCGTTTGTGTTAGCAAATTCTATATTATAATGTTTAATTCCGGGCTTAAACGGCATAAAAAATGAAGCATGTCCCAAATCGATAATTTTTTTCATTCCTTTGCTATCGGTCAGCGTGTTTTTATATGCGGTATCATTTAAGAATACACCTAATTTGTTTAGCATCTTATACGTTTTGTTTGTTTCTGACAAACTGTCATATTCCGTATTAAGCAGATTATGCTGAAATAAGTCTCCGTCTTTATCTTCAATATATTCATAAATTGCGGCATTTGCGCCATGGTGATAATAAAACATTTCAGGTATATGGGAACAACCGTTGTATTGAAGATATGCGCTTATACAAGCATTGGAATAAATAGAATCAGCGGCTGTGTACTTGTTTTTTCTTATTGAGCGCTGCTCAATAAGAGATAATTTCCTGCCGTCTACCGTGTCGGAGTCTTCAACGTTAATTCTGTCAAATTTTAAAATAAATTTTTTATTATTACGTTCCAGTAAGTAAATAAATTTATCATTCAGCTCGCCGCCTTTTAACCTCTCAACTTTGTAATTACCTCCCCCGATGTAAAGGCTGGCATCAAGAATTTCTCTTGTTTTTAAGGTTTTTATCAGCTGTAAAAAAGCATCATTATTAGGGAAAATCTCCGGTAATTTGCCTATAGTAAAAGGAATTTCTCTTTTTTTATCCAATTCTGCATGAAACAGTCTTTCTCTCATATTTTCCGAAACATTTGAGAGTGAAGGATTTTGAAGCAGCCATGATTTTTCTTCCAGTTTCCAGGGCGACCAATTAGGCGCATATTTTAATAACATTTCCAGCGAGTTTGAACGATTATATAATTTTTGGACATATCTTTCATAAGCGCCATAGTAGCCCTTAGGACTCAAATACCAGGATATAAAAGGTAATAGTCCGTGTTTTTGAATCATTTGCTGTGCAAAGTTGTTGACATCCCCGCAAAGAAACATTGCGCCTACGGTTATATCATTTTCTTCAGGTTTATAGGTTAAATCAAGCAGGTTCCTTCCACCTGTATGCTCTTCTTTTTTATTAACTGCCGGGGCGGGTGTAATTTCCACCGGCTGTTTAGGCTTGAAAGAATGTACAATGACATTTCCGCTGACAGAATTTATATCGTATTTTTGTTGAAACTGAACTAATTTTGACTTTGCTTCGGTATTCATATAAATAACGCCGTTATCATCAATATGAGATTTAATGGTATCTAAAGTTTCCTGTTTCATCCTTACTATAGATTTTTCTTTTTTTATCTTATGAAGGGTATTAAAATATTCCTCTATTGTTCCCATATCAGAAGAAAAACATTTATATTCAGAAAGGTAATCCTTATTTGCGACTATAGCCTTTAATTTTAAAGCTTTATTGTCTTTATTATAAACAGGATTGGGATTGCCTGTATAATCAACCAAATCACTTATCTTTAACTCTTCTGATGTTAAACCGTTTGGGTATTTCTTTTCTAATATCTCTGTATTTTTATTTAATGTATTAAACATCAACCCGAAAAATTCAAGAAAATCCGCCTTGCCGTCAGCATCTGCAAATTTTTTAAGAATAGAAAGAATTTCCGGTTGTATAATAACTATATTCGTTCCCGTATAAATTTTCCCCTCAACCTTTGCTTTACTTACAATTTCAGAATAATTTTCAGGAGTGATTACAGGGTACAGTTCTGTTATCTCATTATTTTCATCAAATTTTATCGGAGCTTTGCCGATTAATTCATTTTCATCAACAGCAGAAACCAACATTGCAATCCCCGATAAATGAAATTGTTCCGCCTGATAGGCAGCTTCACTCAAATCAATATTATTAAATGTGTCCCCTGTCAATAAAATCAGTGGTTTATCCATAGGTACCGTGCCGTTTTTTAAACACTTAATAATAGCGCCCGCCGTACCCGATAAATTATCAGGATTTTCCCGTACCACTTGAATGTTGCCAATTTTTCCCAGCCTCATTGCAGCATCCAAGACAGCTACTTCAAATATGCTGTTTTTACCGCCGGGGTATTTTGTTGATAACTTATTATCACCTGTTAAATCTGATATCGGCTTTAACCTTGAACCATAGCCTGCGCCAAGTCCGAATATAGTGTATTGGCGTCTTAAAGCCTGCATAAAAACATCAAAGGTACTATATTCCCTATTGAAATTATAATTGTTTACTATCTCACTTGTTTTTTCAGCTTTATAACCTGTTGCTACAACTAAATTATGCCCGCTCCTAAATGAAATATCAGGTCTTGCAACAGGTTTGTAATTTACGTTTAAATTGTTTCCCTGCAAAGTTGAACCTCTTGTCATAAGAAGAGTTATGCCAAGTTCTTCGTCCTTTAGCTCAATAACGGGCTGGAATGAACCTGCCTGAACATTTATCTCCGGTTGTTTTACATTCGGATTATAGGTTATTGTTCCCGTTTTATTCCCGTATCTTGATGTTAATTCTATTGTTTTCTCATCAGCCCTGCTTAAATTAACGCCAAGAATTTCCTGCTTTGGAGTTTCGGGATTAACAGCAAGATATTTTGCTTCTGACAGTGATAAAATATCTTTTTCGATAATTTTATGACTCTCATAAACAGTTTTGCTTCTAAAGTTAGGTGAAAGCTGCCTGTTTTTATACGAATTTGAATAAAGCGGCGTAACTTTCATAATTTTCTCCCAACAATTCGCGTAAATTTAGTCTTTCTATATCGTCTTTAGCCAAAAGCTTATGTTTTAAAAATATGGAAGGCTTATGGCAGTCGACTCCGCCTGTATATTTCAACTTTAAAGAATTGCAATCAGCGATGTCTTCCTTCATAAATTTTATCCAATCATTACCAATTTCTTTGCCGTAAGATTGATAATTAATCTCGGAAGCGTCAAATAAATCCTTGCCCTCCTGTTTCAATGATTGGAATACCCTGTATACAAGATTTTTGTTCTTATCTTCCCAGGATTGCAGACTTTTTAATCTTGCAGGTGAAATATTGCTTCCGTTATCACTATTTAACTTAATAAGCGCAGGATGCGCAAAACCAAAAAATCCCTGCCCGTCACTTTGTCTGATTGCCTCAAAAACTTGCTTTGGCAATAGTGCATAACCCTTAGTGTCTGCTATTGCGGGAAGCGCTTCTTTCACCTCATTACTTATAAAATCACTGTATTGTTTAAAATCCTTTTTAAATATCTCTTCGTATACAGATTGATTTTGAGCGGTTAGAAGATTTCTGTCGGAAAGAATTTTCTTTATACCATAATCTTTTAAAAAGGTTACTATATCTTTATTCCCTGTAGCATCCATCCAACAATAATAAGAATCGGAGAGTTCGCTAAACAGTTTTTCTTTATCAAGTTTTTGCTGTCCGTCAGGCAGTATTTTTGAATTAATCAAACCAATATAATTACTAAACATTATTTTGAATTTAGCGTAATCTCCCGCCAGATATAAAACGCCGTTTGTGCGGACATTTTTCAAATTAGAATGGAAAGATTTGCTGTTTTCAAACCCTATATTGTATTCAGGGAATTGGGCTTTAATTTTAGTAAGTAATTGAGCTATAGCGCTTTCCCTGTTTTCACCGACTTGTTTCAGCAATCCGTTTAACTTAGAGTTAAACGGATTCAATGCATACCCCATAAGCTCAAACTCGACGGGTCTTACCACATCGTTAGGGTCAATATGAGATACACTTATTTCAGAACCTAAAACCACCCTTAAATTTTTGTATTTTTCAGGATTTTGAGCGATTATTCTAACCGCTTCTTTTGCTCCGTCTAAAGTGTCATGGTCCGTTATTGCTATTGTAAAAGGAGGCTTATCATCCTTGACTTTACCGGCAATCTTATCTGCCCATTTTCTTGCCTGTTCCAAAAAATCAAATACTGATAATTTACCGTCAGAAGCCTGCGTATGATTATGCAAATTAACCCGGTATGTTAAATCCCTGACGCCTTCAAGATTTTCGCCAACTTTAAAGTCCTGCGGTGAGAATTTACCCAGCAAGTCCGAAAGTTGAGCTTTACCAACCACAGACGTAAGTTTAAATTCTTCACCTGCCGCTAAACCTGTATCTTTCGCCAGTTGTTCGTAATAAACTTTGTCCGAAGGAAAATTTTGGATGATTTTTTGGTATTGCCCTTTTAAAAGCTTAATCCCCGCATCTATAGGCGGGTTGCCGCCCCTGCCTCTGATGAATTTTATAATCAGGGCAAATATCCCGCCGGCAGCGGCAAGTCCTCCTATCAGAGTTCCCAACCCCAAACCGCTGTCTGCCGCGGCAACGGGAACTGCCATATTCACGGGAAATGACGCAACAGGAGCAACAGAGGCAATAGGGACAATAGTGGCAACCCTTTGATTATACTGAAATTGGGCAAAAGGGTCAGCCTTAAAAGAGGAATTTTGTTTTAAATATAAATTTCCCTTAGAAATGCAATACGAATTACAATTAGAATTTGTAGAATTTATACGCACATGCTTTACCTTATTTCCAACTAATATTGTACCAATTTATGCGGTTTTTTACACATTTTTTACATTTCTTAAAATAAAAATTTTACAATAATTAATATAGTATAAATTAATTATATACAATTTAATGCAAATTTATTTACTATCCAAGAAGTTCTTCTAAAATTTCCGGAGATATTTTGTCACTTTTGGTAAAAAGGTTATTCCCATGACAATCTAAACCGCCGCTGGCAGCTAAGTTAAATTTGGAGGATGAGGCTCTGTTTTTTATATGGTTTACATAACCTTCAAACCCGTCGTAGCGTTGAGCGTAAGATTGATAATTCAGCTCGGCGCCAATTAATTTACCTTTGCTGTCGCCTGTTATTTGCTCTAAAAACCTTTCAAATAAATGCTGCTTCCAATCATACTGTTTTGCCTTGCAATGTTCCTTAAGGCTTTTCGCATAGTCATCAGCGTTAGATAAAGAAATTAGCCCCGGATGCGCAATAGAGTAAACGTCAGGGGTTTCAGGAGAAGTTGCTTCCCTGAAAAGTTTAGCTTCTTATCATAAGGATTAAGCCCATATCCTAACATTTCAAAATTCAACGGTGCATTAACATCGTTAGCGGCTGCATGTACTAAAGAAAATTCAGTCCCCATAACTATTTTACCAATTTACAAAAGCTTTAAGACATTTTCCAGGTTTTTTTGATATTTTTTTTACAAATATTTACATCAAATTTTAATATTTAACAGACAATAAATTTTTGTGAAGATTTTCAAAAATTATGCTCACTTTTAAATGTTTTGTTATAAGATATTTATTACACATAAAAACTATTGTGAAAATTCGAAAAAAATTTGTTTTAAAGATTTTACACATTGGTTTTATAAGTTTTATCTGGCTGGAGAATATTAATATTGGAATGTGTAGTGGTAGAAAATACTAAACTATTATGGAAAGAAATTCTAAAAAACCTTGAAGACAGAATGACCACACCTGCTTTTGAAATGTGGATAAAACCCTTAGGATTCAAGTCTTTTGAAGATAATACACTTTATTTGGTTACAAACAGAACCATGCAGCAGGATTATGTCAGAAAAAGATATAACCTTGAGATTTTAAACGCCTTAAGAGAAGTTACACAAAATCCTTACAGCGAATTCGATATAATATTAGATAGCAAATTCAAGCCGAAATTTACACCGCAAAAGCCTGTGCCTTTTGATACTACAGAAGTTGTCCAGCAAAAACTTCCTTTGGATGAAAACCCTTATGAAAGATTAAAGATGACATCTTTCAATCTTAATTTGAAGTATTCATTTGACAACTTTATAGAAGGTGAATCCAATAAATTTGCATTAGGAGCAGCGAAAAGCATCGCCCGCAAGCCGGGAACATTATATAACCCGCTGTTTTTGTACGGGGGCGCAGGATTGGGGAAAACCCATCTTCTTCACTCTATAGGACATTATATTCTTCTAAACCATCATGATAAAAAAGTCAGATACGTTACAGTCGAAGAACTTACTAACGAGTTTGTCCAAATTATGGTTGCTTATAAAGGCAATGAGAAGAAAAAAAATGAATTTAAAAACAAGTACAAAAACGTTGATGTATTGTTAATAGACGATGTACAATTTTTGGAAGGCAGAGAAAAAACCCAGGATGAATTGTTCAATATTTTTGACCACCTGCACAGAAACGGTAAACAAATAGTAATAACCAGCGACCGTCCGCCCAAAGATATATCTACTTTGACAGACAGGCTAAGGAGCAGGTTTGAATGGGGGCTTCTGGCTCAAATTACTCCCCCGCCTTATGAAACTAGAGTCGAAATTCTTAAACAAAAAGTAAAAGAAGAAAACCTGAGCATCCCGTTATCCGTTTTAGAGCTTATAGCATCAGTCTTCAAGAATAACGTAAGGGAGCTTGAGGGAGCTTTAAACAGAATGAGCGCTTTTGCAAGTATTCAAAATACAGCTGTAACGCTTGAAACCGCTAAAAAGATAATTAACTTTGCCGCCAGAGAAAAAGAACTCACTGCGGAAGGTATAATCAATTACGTTGGTGATTACTTTAATATAGAACCTTCTGAAATTAAGGCATCTTCGCGCTCCAAAGACATAGCTCTCGCAAGGCATATAGCTGTTTATTTGACAAGAGAGCTTGTAAAATCCAGCTTCCCTCAAATAGGAAGTGTCATAAACAGAAAGCATACAACGGTTCTTTACTCTTATGAAAAGACCAAAGAAGATTATCAAACCGATAAAAAGGTGAAGTATTTTATAGATGAAATTATCCAAAAAATCAACGACGATTTCATAGTGTAAAGTATTGTGGAAAAATTTCAAAAGATATGCAATAATACTATTACCTTACAGTGGGTATTTTGTTTTGATCCTACATCTTTTTTATTAGGGAGTTTGATCTTAAAAGTAACAAAGTAGACCTGCCACGCAGCAGGAAACGGCGATTTACTTGGGGCGGCACCCACCTGCGAGACATTGCAGGTATCAAAACCGATATTCATTGTAAGGCTTTTTAGTGCTATTGCTTTACGTCGGTTACAATGCTTTTTTGACAGAATACCTTTTTATTTCATACAAAAGTGTATACCGGCTTTTTCCAATCGTTCCAATGCTTCCAGCAGTTTTTCGTCAGAAGCTACAAGCGAAACCCTGCAATAGTTATCACTGTATTTGCCAAAAGCGATACCCGGAGTAAATACAACACCTGCTTCGTCAAAGACCTTACGGCACCAAGTCATTGAATCATAACCTTCGGGAACTTTAAGCCACAGGTACATGGTTGCTATGGTATATTTTAAATTCCAGCCCAATTTATTGAGACCGTCTACCATAAGCTTCATTCGTCTGTAATACTTGTCCATTGTTTCTTGAACGTAGGAATAATCTATATTTAAGGCACACATCGCGGCATCTTGAACCAAACCTGATGTACCGTAGTCTATATTTGTTTTTGTCTTATGAATGTTTGAAATAAATTCTTTGGCGCCGACTACAAAGCCTACTCTCCAGCCTGCCATATTAAATGTTTTTGAGAAAGAATGGAACTCAACCGCAACGGATTTTGCCCCCTCTATTTCAAATATACTCAACGGTCTGTAGTTGTCGAAAGTAACCTCACCATAAGCCAAGTCTGTAACAAGTAAAATGTCGTTTTCTATGCAAAAATCAACAAGCTCTTTATAAAATTCCTTTGTCGCAACAGCAGCGGTCGGATTATTAGGATAGTTAACGAAAAACATTTTTGCTTTTTTAGCAACATCTTCAGGGATGGACTTTAAATCAGGCAAATAATTATTCTCTTCCTTAAGCGGCACATGATATACTTCCCCGCTTGCAATCCAGGTTCCTCTGGATAAAACAGGGTAATAAGGGTCGGGAACGATGTTTATATCACCCGGATTAGTATAAGCCAACGCTATATGAGCTAACCCTTCTTTTGCACCTATAAGTGTCTGTATTTCTGTTTCAGGGTCGATATCAACGTTGTATCTCAGTTTCATCCATTTTGCAATATCACGGCGGAATTCTATCCTGCCTTTAAACGAAGGGTAACCGTGATTTACAGGATTTTTAATAGAATCTACAGCAGCACGCACAATAGGGTCAGGGGTAGCTCCATCAGGATTGCCCATTCCTAAATCGACGAATGCAAAACCTCTCGCTCGTGCGGCTTCTTTCCATTCATCCAATTCTGCGAAAATGTAAGTCGGTAAATTTTGAATTTTTTCTGCCGGAACGATGTTTGGTTTCTTGTGCATTTCTTCTCCAATAAATAAGATTACTAACGAAACTAATATATTACTAGCCTTAATACTGCAATTTTATAGCAAAAAACTTTTTTCTACAAATAGACCTTGTGGCTGATGTTTTTTTGCTCGAAAAATTGCAAAATTATACTAAGAGATTCTTAAAGAAGGGGGAGATTACTTGATGAGAAGAGGTATCAGCAAGTTTATTGAAGAAAACAGTTCAGAGCAAACAGATACAATGAGTTTATTATGGGCATGGAAAAATCAGCCGCCTATTATGCGTTGGTGGTTTGCGTTTTCTTGTGTCAGTTTATTTTCAGTTTATTATGTTTTGCTTGTAAAATTATAGAGCGAAGCTATCGTAAGTTGTGAATTATCCGTCTTGATTGCCTTTGGCAATGCCAAAGACCCGATATTCTATACTTCGCGGTAAATACGGCGGCAATTCATAGGACAAGCTCTTAACAAGTCCAAATCCCTGACCATTCCGCCCCAAATACAGGCATTAACATTTTCTCTCAGATAATCGCATTCCGAGCAGCATTGGGGTTCTGCGTCAAGCGTCATAGACGCTCGTCTGCATTTTGCATAATCCTCCAATGTAGGTATATAAGTTACCCTTTTGTTCATTTATCTTCAAATCCCCTAAAAAAATCATATGTTTGTCTTATAATTCTAGAGCATATCCTTTAGACTTTCAAATTGTAAATAAAATTTAATATTAATGTTTGTTTGAACATTTTGTTTCAGATATAATTTTATTGTGGTTAGATTAATTAATAGCAGACTATGGATTTTAAATGTCTTTTTGTCAAACAAGATGAAAATGTTTACAACAGCTTTCCCGATGCGGTAATTGTTTTAGACTTTTTAAAAAATATTACCATTGTAAATAAAAGAGCTGAATTGCTTTTAGGTTACAGTGCAAACGAATTAAAAAACAAGAATATCAAAATGATATTCGGAGATGAGCTTGATAAATTTTTAAAAATTATAGGACTGAGCCACGGTACTATTTTAAGAGCAACAACATCCGCAGGCGAAGTTATTTTTGTAGATGTAACGGCTTATGACGCCCATAATTCCGCTAAAATAATAATCTCGTTAAGAGCGGTAGCTGATAAATATCTGGCGCTTGAGAGCCTGCTTGACGATTACAAACAAACAAAAGAGTTGTTAAATAACAGGGACAGCTTCTTAAGTGAAATGAAGCTTGATTTTATGACACCGTTAAATGCTATAACAGGCTTTTCGCAAAGTCTGCTTGAAAGAGTTTGCGGAGAAATCAATGAAAAGCAGGAAAAATATATTTCCATAATAAACGCTAACAGCAAAAAACTAGCTTACCTGATGGAAAAAACGTTTGATATTATTTCACTTGATGCAAATAAAAGAGAGCTTAATTTCAAGAATTTTGATATCATAAATGTTTTAAATTTTGTGCAGGAAAACTACAGCAAAGCCGCTCAGGCTAAAAGTCTGGAATATAGCTTTCATTACGGCGAGATTGATAAAAGAAATGTTTTCAGTGATGAATACGCTTTTATTCAGATACTGTCTATACTTGTTGAAAACGCCGTAAAATTCACAAATTCCGGAAAAATAAAAGTTGAAGCAGCATTTCCCCAGCCTGAATTTCTTGAAAAAAACGGAATTAAAGTTCCTCCGGGGTACAATGAACGTTCATATATTTTCATCAAAGTTTCTGACACAGGTGTCGGAATAGAAGAAGAACTTTTAAATTCTGTGTTTGATGAATACTCATACAAAAATCTCGCACGTGCCCGCAAAAACGAGGGCAGTGCATTGGGCCTCTCTATAGCACGCAAATTAACCGATAAATTAGGCGGCATGATTTGGTGTGAAAAAGGAAATGAGGGTTTTGCCACGGCATTTAACCTTATTTTGCCTATTGAAAGAATGAGTTTTGAACAGTAAAAACGGCTGATTTATGGATTATTTTGAAGAAAAGCTTTATAAAATTAAAGAAAATGATTGCTTTCGCAGTATAAAAAACATCACTGCAAAAGATGAGAAGTTTGTCTTTTTAAACGGTAAAAAACTCTTAAACCTCTCTTCCAACAACTATCTTGGGGTGGCAGATAATCAAAAAAATTTAAAAGAATTTTTAAAATCACAGGATGAACTTTATTCACTTGGCAGCGCTTCGGCAAGACTGTTGAGCGCTAATCTGCCCGTTTATGATGAGCTGGAACGCACAGTGGCAGGGCTTTATAACAAGCAAAAAGCTCTCTTGTTTAACACGGGGTATCAAGCTAATTTAGGGCTGATAAGCGCTTTAAGCAACTCTGATACAATGTTTTTGGCAGACAAACTTGTTCATGCCAGTATGCTTGACGGCTTAAAGCTCAATAAGGCAAATTTTGCAAGGTATAACCATTTGGATTATGAGCAGCTTGAAGAGCTTTTAAAAAAATATTCTCCCAAATACAAAAACATCTATATAGTATCAGAGTCCGTCTTTAGTATGGATGGTGATATAGCGGATTTAAAAAAATTGTGCGAATTAAAGGAAAAATACAGCGCCAAAATTATACTAGATGAAGCCCACGCATTCGGAGTTTTCGGTCCAAACGCACTTGGAATAGCGGAGCAGGACGGCTTAATTGATAAAATCGATATTATAATAGCAACTTTTGGCAAGGCAATAGGTTCAATGGGTGCGTTTATCGTGTCAGATACCGCAATCATTGATTATTTGATAAATACTGCACGTTCTTTTATATTTTCTACCGCTCTGCCGCCTATGAACATAGCTTTTAGCCTTTGGGTAATAAAGAATATTCTGCCAAATACGCTGGAGCAAAGGACTGCTATGCTGCAAAATGCCGATAGGTTAAGAGATAATTTAATAAACAACGGTTTTAATACATTAGGTTCATCTCAAATTGTACCTGTGATTTTGGGCAAAAGCTCGTTAGCATTGGAAACCGCGGAATATTTGCAGACAAAAGGATTTTTTGTATTGCCTGTAAGACCGCCCAGTGTTAAAGAAAATTCTTCAAGATTGAGGATTTCTTTAACAACGCAAGTCAATGAAAACGATATAGTAGAACTTTCCGAAATACTTATTTATAGCTAATATAATCGTGTTATTACCCTGTTAAACCCATTATATATTATCAATAGAATAAAACTATGACAAATAACACGATTTTTACGATACAACAAAATATAAAGAAATACCGTTTACAAAAGGGATTAACGCAGGATAGGTTAAGTGAAATGGCTGGAATTTCAAGTGATTATCTTTCTGAAATTGAGAGGGGTAAATGTATTCCAAGTTTAAAAAGATTGATTTTGATTGCAAAGACTTTAGATATAGAACCATACAAACTTTTATTAGATTGAGCTGTATTATTCATAACGAAGTGCGTCTATAGGGTTTAGCAAAGAAGCCTTATAGGCGGGATAAAATCCGAATAAAACACCTATAATCCCGGAAAAACCAAAAGAAATGACGATAGAAAATGCTGATATTATGACGCTCATTTCGCTAAAAGAACCTATCAAATAAGCAATACCTACACCGAGCAGCACGCCCAAAAATCCGCCCGAAAGAGATAACATAAGAGCTTCAAACAAAAATTGAAATCTTATATCAAGCGCCTTGGCACCTATTGCCATTCTTATTCCGATTTCTCTTGTCCGCTCTGTAACAGATACAAGCATTATGTTCATAATGCCGATACCTCCGACTAAAAGCGAAACCGAAGCTATAGCGCCTAAAAGTAATGCCATTGTATTAGACGCCGCTTTTGCCATTTCCATCATTTGGGTAAAATTACGAATGCTAAAGTCGTCTTCTTTGTTCTTTCCTAAATTATGCCGTTCTCTGAGTAATATTTTTATTTCTTCTTCAGCCGGGTTTAAAGAATCAGCATCCACAGCCTGAATATTAATAAATTTTACCATCCCCGGGAAGCTCACGCCAAAGAGCTTTTTCTGCGCGGTAGTGAGAGGAATCATCACCAAATCATCTTGATCATGCCCCATACCTGACTGACCTTTTGTTTCCAAAATGCCTGTAACTTTAAAGGGCATACCGGCTATACGGATTGTTTTATTTATAGGGTTTAAATCCCCAAACAGGTTCAGCGCAACACTTGAGCCTAAGACAACAACTTTAGAAGAATTTTTAACATCTTCTTCTGAAATACCCTTCCCCTGCTCTATATGCCAAAGTCTTACCGTCATATATGAAGGTGTAATCCCGTAAACGGCAGTGGACCAGTTTTGGCTGCCGTAAACAAGCTGCTTGACTTCATTTACAATAGGCGCAACGTGGGCAACCGACGGACAGTTTTTTAAAATTGCTTCCGCGTCTTTATCCGTCAAAGTTGATTGCGAGCCGCTTCCCATTCTAACCCCGCTTGAAGTGGTCGAACCCGGGGCTATCATAAGAAGGTTAGAGCCTGTTGATTCTATCTGTTTAGCAATCCGCTGTTTTGCTCCTTCTCCGATGGAAAGCATTATAATAACGGCGCTTACACCGATGATTATACCTAAACTTGTCAAAATCGAGCGCATTTTGTTAACTTTTAGCGAACGGAGCGAGATTTTAAATGTTGAAGTAAAGTCTAGCATCTTGCTTTCACCTCATCTGCTACAATTTTACCGTCTTTGAACCTTACTATCCTTTTGGCATATTGTGCAATATCATTTTCATGGGTAACAAGAATAATTGTTCTGCCTGCTTCTTCGTTTAATTTAACAAAAAACTCCATAACCTCTTCGCTTGTTTTTGTATCCAAATTTCCTGTAGGTTCATCCGCTAAAATCACAGGCGCATCGTTAACAATCGCCCGCGCTATGGCGACTCTTTGCTGCTGCCCGCCGGACATTTGGTTAGGCATATGGTTTGCCCTGTTTTCAAGCCCTACGGTTTTGAGCGCTTCTTTTGCTCTTTTTAACCGCTCTAAATGCGCTACACCTTTGTAAATCATTGGCATTTCCACATTTTCGAGTGCAGTTGTCCTTGATATAAGGTTAAACCCCTGGAAAACAAACCCGAGCTTTAAATTTCTAATCTCGGAAAGTTCATCGCTGTTTAGGGTTTTGACATCAATACCGTCCAGCAGATAAGTCCCGGAGGTTGGTTTATCAAGGCAGCCAAGCATATTCATAAAAGTTGATTTGCCTGAACCCGACGGACCCATAATAGCTACAAATTCACCGTTATCAATGGACAAAGTCACATCATCCAAAGCATTAAACGAAGTATCACCGGAAAAATAAGTCTTTACAAGGTTTTTTATGGTTATTAAATTCACTTTAGAACATCCTCATAGGTGGTTTGGGCATTGAATTTTTCCCTTTATCACCCTTCCTGCTCGTTATAACTTCATCGTTTTCTTTAATATCTTTAGAAATAATTTCGGTTTCACTGCTGTTTTTAGCGCCTGTTTTAATACCCACACGCTCGGGTTTTTTATCCTTTAGCAGCCATAATCCCTGCTGTTCAAATTTTTGACCGCCTGTAATTTCAGTGGGAGAAAACCGCAGCGCTGCAAGAGGAGCGCAAAGAACATTCTCGCTTTTTGCCGTTATGATGGAAACATTAGCGCTCATGCCGGGTTTTATCTGCTGGGATTCGTTGTCTACCAGCACAATAACGTTGTAGGTTACAACATTAGAAACCGTTGTAGGCGAAATTCTGACCTGTGAAACTTCACCTTTTAAAATCAAGTCGGGATAACCGTCAAGAGTATATTCAACCTCTTGACCGACATGAACCTTGCCTATATCAGCTTCTGAAACATTAACTTCTATTTGCATTTCCGTCAAATCCTGTGCTACCAGAAACAAGGTAGGCGTTTGAAAGCTGGATACAACCATTTGTCCTACATCTACGCTTCTTGATACTACTGTACCGTCTACAGGCGAAATTATTTTCGTGTACCTCAAATTGGTAAGCCCTGTCTGCAAAGAAGCCGCATTCTGTTGAATTATTGCCTGCATTGAATTTAACTCTGCCAGTTTGGCAAAATAGTTGGCTTCCGCTAAGTCAAGGTCGCTTTTTGAAACGTAATTTTTGGCATAAAGCTTTTTATAACGGTCATAATTCTTCTTTTCAAAATTCAGCAGACTTTTTGTTTTTTGGTAATTTGCCCTTGCCGAATTAAGGTCATTTTGGGCTTTGTCTACCTGGGCTTGGGGAATAGAGGGGTCAATTTGTGCAAGCACCTGGTTTTTTTTAACTTTGGAATTATAATCAACATAAATATCGGTAATAAGCCCCGAGGTCCCCGCGCCTATATCAACGGTATTAACGGGATTAATTGTGCCGGATGCTTCTACAGTTTCAGTTATTGTACATCTTTTTATCGGCTCTGTTTCATAAATTACGGTGTTTTTAGCCTTTAGTGCAAAAAACAAGCCTGCGGCTGTTAAAATAACAGCAATAAGTATGATGATTATTTTTAATTTTTTATCCATTTGACCCCCATTGATTTTTCAAGCTGAACTTTTGATACATTATAGTCAAAAACAGCCTGTACATAAGCAAGCTGTGCGTTGTTGTAGTTTGTTTGCGCGTCCTGAAGCTCTATAAAATTCCCCAAGCCCACTGTGTATCTGCCGTCTGCAAGCTCAAAATTCTCAAGGGTTTGAGCGACTTTTTGAGCAAGAAGCGGTATTCTCTTTTGGGTTTGAACCATATTTACATAGTTATTTTGAACCTCAAAATATATATTTTTCTTAGCCAAATCGATGTTATTAACCGCCATATCAAGGTATGATTCGCCTTCTTCGATTTTGCACTTTATATCCATAATATTAACGGTAGGGAAGTTTAACCCCAATGCTGCATTGAAAGCATTATTATTTGCGCTGTTTAAATGCCTGAAATTATAGCCCGCACTAAGCTTAATATCAGGCATATAGGCAAGTTTTAAAGCTTTCAAAGCCTCTTCCTGCGCTTTTTCAACAAGAAGGAGAGAATGCAAATCAGGCCTGTTTTCTTCCGCCTTCTTAATCGCATCGTCCATAGAAATTTCAAAAGGGCTGAATTCAAAATTTTGCAGAATATTATTCTTTTCTATATGGGAAGTCAGAACGGCAGCTTGGGCAATGTCGTCTTTTTTGTCTTTAAAAGCGATATTTATTTCGTTAGTAACAGGCTGAGCTTTATGAAAATTAAAGCTCTCTGTATTTTTAATCCCGTAAGTAGGAGCATTTGTGTAGTACATTGCATTGTTCAGCTCAATTAAAGCTGTTTTATAAGTATTTTCGGCACTTATGAGTTTTATTTCGGCATCCGTCAGGTAAACTTCCGAATTAACGACGTCTATTTTTGATTTTAACCCCTCTTCAAATAGCGTACTCGCCCGCTCGTACTGCAGTCTGTTAATATTTACCGAACGATAAAAGACATCATAATTTGCTTTTGCCGCCAAAACCTTATAGTAGGCTATTTTAACTTTATAAATAGTGGTTAAAAGCGCATAATCAACATCATACCCGGTAGCTTCATAGTTATATTTTTTCATGTTGATTTTTGCAATTGTTTTTCCGAAGTTCCAAACCAGCTGATTTACCCCTAAATTAACCGTATAGTAGGAATTCCCGTTTGATGACAAATTTGAAAAATTATTATTGTTGGCTGAATTTGCGGAATTTTCAAAAGTGTAACCGCTTGTACCCGTAAGCGCAGGAAAATAATCAGACTTTGCCTGACCTACCTGACTTTTAGCTGCCTGATGTTTGTTTGTTGTAATCTTTAGGTTAGGGTCATTTTTAATTGCTATTTCTATACAATCGTCAATTGAATAAGTGATAATTTCACCATCAATAGCCTTAACGGCAGTTGATATAAATATAAAGCAGAGCGCAATTATTACTGTATCGAGTATTCTATTATTTTTTATCATTATTACATTATCCTAACAGCAATATTATATCAGATAGTATTATAAATTTTAATGATAATAACAATAAATATACATTTCAATTGAGGGTTGGTGAGAATATTGCTTTTTAATTATTTTATGCAATACTTTATTTATGAGCCTTTCAGGCTTAAATCCAATGAAACAGAGGCGATTTTTCTGGACGCTATAAAAAAAACTATTAAAAAAGCAAATTTGGCAGGATTTTGTTACGGAGTAAAAAGGGCAGTAGACTTAACTCTTGATATCAAAGATAAAAATCCCGAAACAAAAGTTTATATATTTGGCGAACTTATTCATAATAATCAGGTTATTAATCAACTGACAAACCTGGGAATTATCACCATAACTAACATAGATGAAATTCAGGACGGTCAAAATTCCATCTGCATAATTCGTACACATGGTGCTACTCCTCAGGATATTAAACGGATAAAGGAAAAAGGCTGTGAAATCCTTGATACTACGTGTCTTGATGTTAAAAAAGTACAGGAAAAAGCCAAATCCCTCATTCAGGAAGGGTACAAACTGATAATAATAGGTAAATCCGACCACCCTGAAGTTGTAGGGATAAAAGCCCACGCGGAAGAAAATACGAAGGAAGAAGCGTTAGTATTGGCTACTGAACAAGAAGCCCTGGAGAATATAGACAAAATCAAATCCGCAAAAAAAATAGGGATAGTAATTCAAACAACCCAAAAAACAGAAAACCTGCAAAAAATCCTTCCCATAGTAGCGGAACATGCAAAAGAATTAAGGGTATTTAATACTATTTGCAAAACCACTTCAAACAGACAAACCGAGGCCAAAAACATGGCGCAGGAAGTAGATTTAATGGTTGTAGTAGGGAGCAAATCCAGTGCAAATACTTCCCACTTGAGCGAAATATTATGTGAAATTACAAACACTATTCTTGTAGAAAACGAGCAAGAGCTTGAACAATATTCCGATATGATAAAAAATGCTGATAAAATCGGAATAACAGCAGGGGCATCCACCCCCGAAGATATCATTAACAAAGTCATAAATTTTATACAATTGAAAGGAGAATAAAATGACAAAAATGCTGGAAAAAAATGAGGCGCAAATGAGCGAATTTGAAAAATTATTTTTGAACTCACCAAGCTATTCATTTAAAGTAGCCGATGTTGTTAAAGGAACAATAGTTAAATTTGATAAAGCGGAAATTTTAGTCGATATCGGCGCTAAATCAGAAGCGCTTTTACCGTTTAGAGAAGTTTCAAAAAACGACTTTGAAGGTGAAAATAAACTTCAAGTGGGAGATGAAAGAGATTTTTTAATCCTAAAAGAGGAAAATGAAGAAGGGATTATAACCCTTTCATTAAAAAGAGTTTCATTGGCTCAAAACTGGACGCGTCTTGATGAAATCAGACAAAGCAACGAAACTATCACGGCTGAGATTTCTTCATTGGTTAAAGGCGGTGTTGTAGTAGATGTTATGGACTTAAGAGGGTTTGTTCCCTCAAGCCAGTTAAGAACAGGTACACCGTTTGAAGGTCTTATCGGTAAAACTATCGATGTTAAAGTAATTGAAGCTGATCCCAAGAAGAACAAACTTATATTAAGCCAAAGACTGGCGCTGGCTGAACAAAGAGAACAAATCGTCGAAGATGTTATCAACCAGCTTGAAGTTGAGCAGGAAGTTGAAGGACAAGTTGTCAGAATAGCAGACTTCGGTGCTTTTATTGACATCAATGGTGTTGACGGATTACTTCCCATCTCTGAAATTTCATGGCAGAGAATTAAACATCCTTCGGATGTCCTTCAATTGGGTCAATCTATTAAAGTTATCATCCTAAAAATTGATAATGAATTAAACAGAATAAGCCTTTCTTTAAAAAGAATGGGCGAAAATCCCTGGACAAAAATCGAAGGTCAATTTAAGGAAGGTCAGGTTGTTCCCGGGCAAGTTAATAAAATCACCTCTTTCGGTGCGTTTATCAATATTTTCCCCGGAGTGGAAGCATTGCTTCCCGCCGCTGAAATGGGCGAAGGACAAATTAACCCTTACAACGTCTTAAATGTCGGAGATGAAATTGAAGTGCTAATCAAACGTTTCACTCCGCAAGAACACAGAATCGGATTAAGCTTTAAAGATGTTGAAAAGGCTAAAGCGGGAAAGTATATTCCCGAATCTGAAGCCCGCGCAACTTTTGAAGAAAATTAGTTCAAGATAAAATCAGAGGAGAGCCCGTGCAAAGCTGAAAATCAAAGCTTTCTCACGGGCTTTTATGCTTTATTATTGTATGCTAAAATTTAAGAATGAATTTCAACGACAATTTAAAAAAACTGCAAAACAACCTGAAAACAAACGCTATCGATTTTTGTCTGGTTTTTTCATGTGATGAATTTTTGAGAGAAACCTCCAACCTGAATATTAATGCAAGGTATTTACTATCAGGTTTTAGCGGTACATCAGGCAATATGCTCATAACCGGGGATGAAGCGTTTTTATTCGTAGACGGCAGGTATTATATTCAAGCCGATAAACAGGCGGATTTATCAAAAATCACCGTTGTCAAACTATCTATAGGCGAATATCAGGACTTAAAAATTATAGACATAATAAAGTCAAAAAATATTAAATCACCTAAAATTGCTTTTGACAGCGCTAAAATAAGCTGTGAATACTTTGATAAACTTAAAGAAAATCTTGACGAGATAAATCCTCAATTTACGGAACTACCTTCTACCCGTACGGAAATACAGATACTTGATACCAAAGACATACCCGTTGAAATATGCGGACTGAACAGCGAAGCAAAAATCAAAAAGCTTAAACTTGATGAGGGCAAAGCTTTGCTTTGCAGTTGTTTGGATGATATAGCTTATATTTCAAACAAACGTTCTTTTCAGAATGAGTTTTCATCGAGTTTTGATGCTTACGGAATTATAGTTAATAACAAACTGCATTTGACTTACAGCTTAAAAGACTTTGAAGAAAATATTGCTGATTTAAAAGATGAAATAAAAACAATACTTTATAACCCTAAAGCTACGTCAAGAGCTATTTTTAATATGCTGGAAAAAATCGGGGCAGAATTAGTTCCAATCAAACAATCACCTGTAGCCGTTATGAAATCTTTTAAAAATCCCGACGAATTAAGCTATATAAAAGACTGTTATCAAAAAACCGACAAAGCTATAATATCAGCGCAAAAAGAGCTTTGTCAGTCGCTCGTCAATAATCAAACCGTTACCCTCGGCGAATTTTTAAATATTTTAATAACATTATGCAAAAAAGAAGGAATTACCGCCTTGAGTTTTAAGCCGATTTTGGCAATTAATGAACAAAGCGCGGTTATTCACTGTACTGAATTTGATAATCAACAAGTAATTAAAAACGGAGATTTAGTGCTTTTGGACTTTGGGGTATATTTTGCAGGCGGATATGCCACTGATATGACAAGGACTTTTATTGCAGGTGAAGGAATAAACTTTAACCCTGTAATAAAAAAAGCTTATACAACTGTTTTGAGGGCTTTTTTGAATACCTTAAACCATGATATAACGGATGAAACCACATATTTTGACCTTGATGCAAAAGCCCGCAGTATAATTAACAGCGTAAACCTTGAGGATTTCAGCTTCAATCACTCAACAGGTCATGGGGTTGGTATAAATGTCCATGAGCATCCGCCCATTCTTGCACCGTCAGAGCTTTCCAAACAAAAAGTCCTGCCTGACCAAGTGTTTACCATAGAACCCGGGTTATATGCAGAAAATACAGGCGGAGTAAGGCTTGAAAACACAGTTTATACGGAAGCTAAAGACGGCAAAATAAAAATAACTTCTCTTAACCGTCTGCCTTTTGATGAAAGGCTTATAATATTTGAAGATTTGACAGAGCAAGAAAGATTGTGGCTTAAAGAAATACAAAGCGAGGCGCTAAATGGATGAAATAACAAGTTTAAACAATGAATTGGTAAAAACAACGGCAAAACTTTTGCAAAAAAAATACAGAGATGAAACGGGATTGTTTTTAATTGAGGGACAAAAAGCCTGCGAAGAAGCTTTAAGCAAAGGTATAGCGCTTAAACATGTTTTTATAAATAAAAATAATACGGCTTTGGCAGAGCAGTACAAAAATGCTGATATTCACATTGTTGATGAAAAAATCCTGCACAAACTCTCTGATACAAAAAGCGCTCCGCCCATTATTGCCGTGGCAGGACAGCTTGAAAATAATATAAATAAAATTCCGCAAAAAAACAGTGCGATATTAATACTTGAAAATATAAAAGATGCCGGGAATTTAGGCACCATAATAAGAACCGCCTGTGCTTTCGGTATGGACGGCATTGTTCTTTGCGGTGAAAGTGTTGATATATATTCACCCAAAGTTGTCCGCTCATCTGTAGGGTATTTGTTTTCCCTCCCTTTTTATAAAGCAAAGTCTATTGACGAAATAAAAAAATACTTTGCTCTTCATAAATTTTTGGCTACATCGCTCGACAAAACCCTGAACCCGCAAGTACTCGAAAATGTCGATTTAAGAACACCCGTAGCCTTTATGTTTGGGTCTGAAGCCGAAGGACTATCCGATAAGCTGCTGCAATTTGCGGATATTTATGTAACAATACCAATGGAAAAGGCCGTGGAATCTCTAAACCTTAGTATCTCAACAGGAGTTGTACTTTATGAATACTCAAGACAAAGATATAATAGATAAAATAGATGAATGGCTGCAGCCGTTTTACAAGTATAAAATAAGAGTTTTCAGTATTGTGCTTATATTTTTTTTGATGTGGTTTGTCGGTTTCTTTTTTGCCGCCTTCATCATTAAATTCTTTGAGAGCAATATTCCCTTTAAAATTAATTTCTTGCAGCTTTACCCGTATGAGATGCTTTTTAACTATTTGAAGTTCGGTTTTTTATTTTCGGTATTTGTAAACTTCCCGTTTTTTGTATATCAATTCGGTAAAATGAAAGTCAACATAAATAATCTTCAAGATAAATCAAATTTGTTTCTTTTATCACTTATTTTGGTGGTTTCAGCACTTCTTTCGGTTTTTCTGTCTTACAAAATTTTAATCCCTCTTCAGTTGTTTTTGCTTTACGGGCTTAACTTGAATATAGCGGAATTTTCCGTAAATATATCGTCTTTTATTTCAACAATTTGCTTTAATATATATTTGGTAATGCTGCTGTTGTTGCTGCCTGTAGTAAAACAATTGGTAAAAAAAGAAGTATTCTTTAACTATGCAACCTTAGTGAAATATAAAAAACAAGCATTAATAGCGCTTGGTATCATTGCATTTTTTATAATATCCCCTGCGGAAATTGTTGCTTTTGCTATTGTATTTTTTATTTTCGCAGTGTGGTATAAGATTGTAATTCATCTATCAAAGAAAAGGGATTAAAATGGCATTCAAATCAGGCTTTGTAACAATATTAGGCAGAACAAACGTGGGTAAATCAACCCTGTTGAATAAAATAATCGGGCAAAAAATTGTAATAACAAGCGACAAACCCCAAACCACCAGACAACGTCTAAAAGGCGTCTATACCGACGAAAACGGACAAATTGTTTTCATTGATACCCCGGGAGTACATAAGCCAAAGTATAAGCTGGGTGAATATTTAGCGGACGAAATAAAGAACGCTGCAGCAGAATGCGATGTAACAGTGCTTCTGACAGACGGCTCTGTGCCGCCGGGTTCGGGCGATAGGTGGATTATAGATAACCTGCTTAATAAAAACACCAAAATAATATTAGTTATAAATAAGCTGGACTTAATAAAAGATGAACAAAAAAAGAAAGAAAATATAGCAGCCTACAAAGTATTGCTTGCTGGGTTTGACCCTGTTGCGGTTAATATTTCCGCCAAAACAGGAAAGAATGTGGACAATCTTATTAAAAATATAATACGCCAACTGCCAAAAGGTCCGAAATACTACGATGATGATATGGTTACAGACCAAAATATCCGCCTTATAGCACAGGAAATAATACGTGAAAAAATATTGCTTCTTACTCAGGACGAAGTTCCTCACAGCTGCGCCGTTGTGATAGAAAAGTTTGAGGAAACACCCAAAATTACGAAAATCCAGGCCTCTATACATGTTGAACATGATTCTCAAAAAGGAATAATCATAGGCAAAAACGGCGCTATGTTAAAAAAAATCGGCACAAAAGCCAGAGAAGAAATAGAAGCTTTAGTAGAAAATAAAGTGTTTTTGGAACTTTTTGTAAAAGTAACCGATAAGTGGAGAAAAAAAACCAACTCTCTCAAGGCATTCGGTTATGCATTAGAAAACTAAAAGAGGAGGTCAAACCTCCTCTTTTTATGAATTATACTTCTTGAGTTTCACTAACCGATGAAGAACTTGAACTTCCATAATACATCGACATGTTTTTAATCATTAAATCTTTTTGCTCAGCTTTTTTGTTTTCCAGTTCTTCGGTAGCGCAAAAGGCATTTATTTCAGATTCTGAAACTTTTCCGTCGCCGTTTGTATCCATTTTTGCGAAGTTAGAAAGGATTTTCTCGGCAAGCTCAGAATCTATACTTCCTACTGTCTGCATTTGCAGTACCTGATCACGCGTTAATCCGCTTGACAGGTTTGTAAGCATCTCATTTGCTTCTTCTTGCGATAAGTTACCATCGTTATCAGTATCTAAATTAGAAAATTGTCCGTTTATCATTTGGAAAAATTGAGAATTCACTCCCGTTGTATTGTTGTATATATTTGAAGTTACCGTCTGCTGCGTAACTTCCGTATTGTTTTTATACAGATATTGAAGCGCATTTTGCACCCCGCTTTGGGCATTTAAAAAAACCTGTGATGTTTTTGTTTTATCATACATAGCTATCTAACCTTTCACTTTCCAACACTATAATATTATAATTATTTTCATCAGGAAGTCATCATTTAAGAATATTAGATTATAAAGTTAACATATCTTAATAAAAATCACGAGTATATAGCAATTATATACTCGTGATTTATTTTATATATATAAGATTACAAAATAAGAGAGATTAGACATGGCTTCCAATAATGTTCAAAACGATTTATTTTTAAAATTAAAACAACAAGGCGGAGTTAACCCTCTACAACAAGGACAAGATTCCTCAGATAAAATGGTTGATATTTTCTCAGGTGAAAATCAAGCTTCAGCCGGCAGTGCAAACGCAAGCCTTTTTGGAGAGAATCCTGCCGTAACTAATCCCAATACCCCAAAAGTCAACGGTAATGACAAAACAGCAGCGGCTCAGAACCCCAATCAAAATATTGATATATTCTCAGGCGAAAATCAGGCTGTTTCCAATAATCCTAATGAAAGTATCTTTGCTAATCAGCAATCACAAAAATCACAGGGATTTAATTTTTCGCAAATAGGCGATTTTCTTAAACAGAATATAAACAATATAATTCCTCAATCAGGTATCAAAACAGAAGACTATGCCCAAGGTTTAGGACTTGAATTAGGAGCATCCAAACAAACTCAGAATACGGCAGCACAAGGCAGTCCTAATGTCGACAACAATAATCAGGCATCACAAGGAATTCAGTCTTCAACACAATCAAATCCTTTCCTTAAAAATACAAACGTTAATAACAAAGCATCAGAGCAAAACTTTGCAGAAAAATTAAATAATTCCCAAAATGTAAACCCGGAACAACAAGCGGAAGAAACTCAAAAAACACCACAGCAAGAAACAGAAACCGAAAATTTATCATTCGGTCAATCCTTACTGAAAGATTCTCAAAATGTTGAAGAAAATATGTCATTCGGACAAAAACTTCAAGCTGATAATAAAAAATCAGAAGAAGCAAAAACCGCCTCTTCCGGCAAAGAAAACCAATCATCCACCCAATATATGAATGATGCCATTAACCGGGCAAAAACAAGCGCTTCTGCTTCAAAAGGAGGCAAGTCCGGCATTGAGAATAAAAACCCCGGTAATGTAATGTCGTTGAACTTTATCAATAAATCAACAAATGATGTTGCTCAAAAATACCAAGATATAGAAACAAAAGATACATCTAATCTTTCTAAATCCGAAAGAAAAGAAGTTTCACAAAACTCACTGGATGAATCAAAAGTTGCAGAAAAAGACGTCAAGAATGAAATGAATAACGTTACAACAGGTATAGGCAAAACAGAAAAACAAGCCCAGCAAACAGAAAATAACTTATACAAAACCACAAGGAATTTAGATGACACAAAAACAGCTATCACTGATACAAAAGATGAGATAGAAGAGCTTGAAGATGATAACGACGACGGCAGCAATGATGCTAAAATAGCAAAACTTGAAAAGAAATTATCCAAGCTTGAAGATAATAAAGATCAACTTGAAGTTAATAAAAAGAAGCTTGAAAAGAACAAAGAAAACTGCACTGAACATGTTAGTTCGTTGAATGCCCAAATGAATTCACTGCAACAAGTTCTTGAAAAAGCCCAAGATGTTAAATCAGAATCACAAAAACAAGTTGATAACACAGGCTTCACAACAAATTTCAGCAACAAAACAAGCAAAACTACCCAATCACAATCAAATAACACACAAAAAACATCAAATCAAGATAAACAGCAAACAGCAAATCAATCTCAATTCAGCACGTTCTCAGCACAGCTAAAAAATGAAGAGCTTGCAAAATATTCCAATAAAAATATGTCCGCCGCTAATAACGCTATTAACGTAGATGTTGACAACGAAGAAGAGGAAGAATAATATTAAGCCGACTCTAAAGGCAAATCTATAGTAAACTCTGTTCCTACGCCTTCTTTAGAATTTACGGTTATTGTTCCGTTATGTGAATCAATGATTTTCTTTGTAACGTAAAGCCCTAAACCGGTGCCAAATTGTCTGAATTTTTTTGCATAGCTGAAATATCTGTCAAAAATGTATGCTGATTTTTCCTTGGGAATGCCCTTCCCTGTATCTGATATTTTTAAAATCAATTTATCATCCTTAACGGAAGAAGATATTAATACCCTGCCTTTTTCCACATTAAATTTAATGGCATTCGATAATAAATTAGTAATTGCCCTTTTTATCTCAACATAATCGGCTTTAATATTTACAGGCTCTTTCCTCAAATTTAAAACAACTTCCAAATGTTTTTCCTGGAATAAATATTTCAGCTCTTTTATGCAGCTTCGTATGAGCAAATTAATATCAAATTTTGAAAAATTAAGTGAAACGCTGTCAGTTTCGTATTTATATTTAGCAAGCAATGTATCCAGCATGGAAAACATAAACCGGCTGGAATTAAGCATTTCACCGAGAATTTCACTCTGTTCGTTTGTTAATTCGCCAAAACGGCCCTTAAGCAGAAGTTCTAAAGACAAAATCTCCGCCCTGATTGGTGTTTTCAAATCATGCGTGAGGGTAGCGATGAAGTTATCCTTCTGAACCTCTAGCATTTTTTCATCTGTAACATCTCTCATAATAAGTATGTGTCCATCGTTTCCATTTTGCTCATTAAAAATTTCCGACGTATAGACATCTAAAATTCTCTCGGAATTATCAAGCTCTAATTTCAAAAAATAATTCTTTTCTTGCAGAAAATCATCGGGCAACAGAGTAATTGTTTGCATTATTCGTAAAAAATCACACCCCAGTATTTTTTTCTTGGGGAACCAGGAATTAAACTTCTTGCTGCTTGATATAATGACATTATTTCTATCCAGCATAACAATAGCATCGTTGCTGAATTCATTAATATTGTGCAAGATTTCCTTATCCCTTTTCAGCTCGTTTTGTAAATCAATAATTTTAAACAACGATTCAATTCTTGCACTCAGCTCATGCACCTTGAACGGCTTTGTTACATAACCCCAGGAGCCTGATTTTAAACCTCTTACCACATCTTTTGTTTCAGAAAGTGCGCTAATAATGAACACAGGTGTTTCGGAATTCAAGGGTATCTTTTTCAGCTCTTCAAGCAATTTATACCCGTTCATATTCGGCATCATAATATCAAGAAGAATAAGATCAAATGCTTCTTTATTCAAATGTTCCAAAGCTTCAACACAGCTGTAGCAAGCCGTAGGATTACAACCTAAATTTTCGATAATCTCGGCTAACAATTGAAGATTCATATCGCTATCCTCAACTATAAGAACGTTTTTACCCATATTACTATCAATTTTTTCAAACTCATTCAGTGCTAAAATATTACTCATATAACTCTCATAAGACTCCCGTTAATCTCCAGCCTCATCCTATAATAACTATGGGTAAGCTAATATGCAATTAGACAATTGGGGAATATTTAAAAACCAGCACGGCTATATAAATTATTCTTTCATTCCACCCTCTAAAATCCCGTTGATAAAGTACTTTTGCCCTAATAAAAAAATAACAACGGCAGGCAATGTAGTTATAAAGGCGCAAGCCATAAGCTGACCCCACTGCGTTGTTTCCCTGAAGCTCCCGCTAAAAGACGCCAACGCTACAGGCAAAGTTCTTATATTATCAGAATTTGTAACAATCAAAGGCCACATAAAACTATTCCATGTCGTAATAAAAGTAAAAATGCTCAGAGTTGCTACAGCAGGCAATGCTAAAGGTAACGCTATTTTGAAAAATATTTGAAAAGGGTTGCATCCGTCTATTTTTGCAGATTCTTCCAAACCCTTTGGCAGGCTTTTAAACCACTGTCGCATTAAAAATACACCAAAACCGCCAAAAAACCCCGGCACTATAAGTGCCTGCATTGTGTCTATCCAATGTAATTCCTTCATTACAAAAAACAGAGGAATTATATTCACCTGAGGCGGTATCATCATTGTCATAAGCACAAGCAAAAACAAAGGTTCCTTGAACTTAAAATCCATTCTGGCAAAGGCATAACCGCTCATTGACGCTATAATGATTTGACCCAATGTGGTTACCGAAGCTACAAATAAGCTGTTAAAAAAGTACTTAACGACGGGGATTGATTTATAAACTTCAATATAATTTGATTTGACAAGAGGATTAGGGATTAATTCAGGAGGGAATGAATATATCTGACCCTCGGTCATTAAGGAGGTAGCCAGCATCCAGAAAAACGGGAAAATCATCATGGTGCAACCCGATAATAAAATAATGTAAGCAATGATTTTGAAAAAATTTTTATTTATTTTAGCCATTACTTCAACTCATTTAAGATTTCTTCTATTAATATCCGTTCTATATCATCAAAAATCTCTACATCACCGTAAGCAACAGGCAGGACAAAGCGAACTTTACCGTTTTGAATTTTTTTATCATAAGAAAGCGCATCAATAAGCTTATTTGCAGCAATGTTTTTTGGAATAGTATATTTCAGTCCGTAAGAATCTAACAAGTTCATCGCAAAATTGTAGTATTCATCATCAATTTTGTTTAACTTTTTAGAAATAGCAAAAGCACCTCTTATTCCTATAGCCACAGCTTCTCCATGGTTAAAAATATTATAATTTGTACATTTTTCAATAGAATGAGCGATGGTATGTCCAAAGTTCAACACAGCTCTTAATCCGTTTTCTTTTTCATCTTTATTGACCACATCCGCCTTCAATTTACAGCATTCAGAAACAATTTTGGGCATTATTTCACTATCAAGGTCAAAAACGGCTGATTTATTTTTATCAAGGAAGGACAAAAAATCACCAAAAGCTTCACCGCACTTTTTTTCTATAAAGCCGTATTTCACAACTTCTGCCAGCCCTGTTTTAAACTCGCTCAAAGGCAAAGTGTTTAAGAATTTTACATCCGCAAGTACCAATTTAGGCTGATAAAAAGCACCTATAAGGTTTTTGCCGAAAGAACTATTTATGCCGGTCTTGCCGCCGACAGAGCTATCCACCTGCGCCAGAAGCGTTGTGGGAATTTGTACAAAGTCAATCCCGCGTAAATAAATAGAAGCGGCAAATCCAGTAATATCACCTGTAACCCCTCCGCCAAAAGCAACAAAAGCATCCGAGCGGGCAAGCTTATTCTCAAAAGCCTTATTTAATATTTTTTCTAACGCAGCAGCATTTTTATACTTTTCACCGTCGTCCAAAATACAAAAATCAAAACTAAAATCAGCCTGAGAAAGTATAGCCGTAAACCTTTCGCCATAAAGCTTAAAAACAACGGTATTTGTAACTATAAGGATTTTTGAGGCGCTCAGATGTTCTTTCAGATACTGAACTGTCTGAGAAAAAATTCCGTCACCTATTATAATAGGATAAGATGTATTTTCTGTATTTAATATATCAATATTAAGTTTAATATTTTTCATAGCGAACCTTTATTTCTTCAACAATATTTGCCGCACTTTTACCCGAGGTTTCTATTACTTCATCAGAAAGCAAATAACGCTCTTCCCTTTTTTTTAATAATTTTTCAAGTGTATCTTTGGGCTTAAGCGTCTTTAAAAGTGGTCTGTTTTTATCATGTTTTACTCTTTCGTAAAGTTCTTCTGCCGAGGCTTGCAGATAAAACAGTACACCGTTTGAAGACAAATTTATGTAATTTTCTTCATTTTCAAGCGCACCGCCGCCTATTGAAATTATAATATCAGATTCCCGGGAAAAATTTAATATAATTTTATGCTCAAGCTTTCTGAAAAGCTCCTCTCCATAGCACTCAAAAATCTCTACAATAGTTTTACCCGCTTCTTTTTCAATCTCTGTATCTATATCCACAAAATCTTTACGCAACGACATTTTTAACAACCTGCCGACTGTTGTCTTGCCTGCACCCATCATCCCTGTTAAAACAATATTTTTAGGCATTTATAACCTCTTTGCAATCATTTCAATGTAAGAGTTATAATTAGCTGTTAACTCCTCCAGTGAATCGCCGCCAAATTTTTCCAAAAAAGCGTTTAATAGCACGCAAGCACACATAGCCTCTGCTACTATACCGCAAGCAGGAACCGCACAGGTATCGGAACGTTCAAAGTGAGCCTGATGAGCGGATTTATCATCCAAATCTATTGAATTTAAAGGAGTTTGCATCGTAGGAATAGGCTTCATCGCAAAAGTTAAAACAACAGGCTCGCCGTTAGACATGCCGCCTTCTATTCCGCCTGCATTGTTAGAAGAGCGCTCAACTTTGCCGTCATAATATATTTCATCATGCATTTTAGCACCGTCAATTTCAGCCGATTTGACGCCTAATCCGATTTCAACGCTTTTAACAGCCTGAATGCTCATTACAGCCTGTGCCAATAATCCGTCAAGCTTTCTGTCATGATGAACAAAAGACCCCAATCCAACCGGCAAATTCATTATAACAACCTCAACTTTGCCGCCTAAGGTTACACCTTTGGACTTGGCTTCATCTATTCGTGCCTTCATTTTTTCATAAACGGCTTTATCTGCACATCTCAGGTCATTGCTGGAGCAAAGCCCTTTTTTCTCACCATAAGATAAATTTTTATCAACTGTTTCAACACCGCCTATTGAAACTACATTTGAAAAAATCTCAATATTAAAATTCTTAAGTATTTGTTTAGCTATGGCTCCTACTGCTGTTTTTACAGCGGTTTCTCTGGCACTGGAGCGCTCCAGTATATTTCTGATATCGGTTTGGTTATACTTTAATGCCCCTGCTAAATCCGCATGACCCGGGCGGACTTTAGTTATTTTTTTAGAAGCAATAATCTCTGCAAGCTTACTGTCAGATAAATCGGGCGTCCGCACATCCATAGCAGCTGCCCAATTTTCATAGTCTTTATTTTTAATCTCAAGGCAAACAGGCGCACCTGTCGTAAGCCCGAAACGTATACCTGATTTTATCTCTACCGTATCAGACTCTATCTGCATTCTTTCGCCGCGCCCGTAGCCTGATTGGCGTTTTGTTAACGCTTCATTGATTTCATCTTCATTAACAGGGCAATTAGCCGGAAGACCTTCAATGATTGCATTTAAAGATTTCCCATGGGATTCGCCCGAGCATAAAAATCTGAATTTCATTTATATCCTCATTAACTAGAATTTGATTGTAAACCCGCCCTGGAAGGTAATACCGGTTCTTCCGCCATTTCTATAAACGGCTTCAAAAAATCCTGCAAACCTTTCACCAAAGCTTTTTCTCACTCCGCCGCCGTATTCAATATAAGGACGCAAGGTCACGTCAGGCATATTAATGTTATTTACGTTAGCTAAAGTTTTGCCAAACAACGGGAACGCAAAACCGGCGGTTAAATATGGCTGCCAACCTTTGTAATCACCAATCAGTTTAACTCCCGGAGTTACAAGAAGGTTATTCAGTGCATTAACCTTTATTGTTTCTCCGATGGCATTTTGTCCCTCATGTCCTGTCAGGAAAGAATACGCCAACGTTAAATTAGGTTGAAGAATTAAATTAGCAGGTAATCCGATATTATACCCGGTCTTGGAAGACACACCCAAAGTAAACATACCGTAGTTTTGGTTGTTTTTACCCTGATTATCCTGAACATCAATACCAATACCGCCGGCAAGTAAGCTTACTGTTGAGAATGCGTTACCTTTGTATAAATTCAGCATATAGCCGCCAAAACCGCCATTTTGCCAGTTTCTGACATTATCATAATCTTGATTTGAACCTTGATAACCGCCAAATATGGAGCTTTGAAGTTCCAATCCGTTATCCAGAGTTTTAACAGGCAAATCATAGCCAAGCAATACCCCGTAATTGAAGTTTTTAAACCCTGATAACCCGCCCGGGCTGATTGTTTCAATTGTAGTAAATGGTTCTACCCAAACCCCGCCTGAATTCAAGTCATAAGCAGGCTGCGCGCTAATCATTTGATTATAATCAGACCTTAAAGTGGGAAGTTTATTTTCATCGATTAAAATAACCGAATTATCAACGGATTTAGGGAGTACATCAGCATCAAGATTTAAGTGTATATCGGATGATACGCTGGCCGCTGTTTTTTCAACGGTATTTTCTTGTTTCAGCACAGCAGGTGCTGCAGCCACTTGTACTTTATCTGATACTTCTTTTATATCAGCTGATTCTGTAATTAATTCCTGATTTTGTTTCAAGAATTCATTCTGCACTTTAGGATTTTCCTTTTTATTTTTCTTGGTAAATAAACGTTGGAAAGGAGTTTCGCCTTTTACTCCGGATTCATCCGCTGCAGCTATTTCAGGTTGAGATTTGGCGTTTTCAAGCGTAGTTTCTTCTTTTGCTAATTCTTCCTGAGCTTGAACAATTTCTGTCGCCGGAATATAAATTTCGCTTACTTTTTCCTGTTCATTATTTACAGCAATTTCTGATGTATTTTCAGCACTTTTTTGTTGAGCTTTGGCTTTTCTTTCATAGAATTTTTGGATAGAAAGATTTTCGGCTCTCTTGGCAAGCTGGTTATAAATAATATATTGGTTAGCTAAAGCCCCCAGTTGAGCTACCTGACCGCCTTGATAAGAAGTGTCTATCAAGCCTTGTTTTTCTACCCTAAGTCCTGAAGGAGCCGAATATATTCCGTATTTGTAATATTTGCCCTTAGTCTGCATTCCTTCATATAAAGGTTTAACGTTAGCGCCGTCTGCAATCTGGAAGTATGTATCAGCAGCATTGTTTTCATTCATTAAATTAAGGTCTGAAATAGTCAAGTTTCCTAACGCAGGTGAATTAGTAAAGAACCTGTCGTTCAATCCGGTTTGCAAATCCCCATCCATTGTCATATATGGAGTATCTGCCGAAGGTAAGTTTAATGATTTAGCTGTAACAATATCAATTTGGTTATTCATCAAATGTAATTCTGTACCGGCATCAAGCGTGTAATTTCCGCCTTTGAAGAAAGTCGAACCGTTTGTAAAATAAACATCTCCTGTGTATAGATGGAAATCACCGGCGTAACTGCTGTTATTGCCTTTAAATGTAACGGGAGCATCAGAATCTGCGTAAACATTAATCATATTGTTATTATCGGTTCCTGCAATATTTTCAGGTAATACCAATCCTGCATTATTTGAGGCGTTCAAATTCAAAACAGAATTTTGTTCCAAATAAATTGCATTCCCGTTTCCTGAAGTATTATTTGCAAATACTACAGGAGCTGAAGGATTATCAGAATTAATATTGACAACGGCATTGTCGGTTGTTGTTCCTGTCATATAAATAGCAGCGCCATCCAAAACAGCTGTATTATTAACAAATTGAGTACCTTCTTCAATATTAACGATACTTCCGTTTACAAATAATGCACCGCCTTTATTTGCGCTATTAGAATTGAAGACGGTATTAGGACTAAAGTTAATATCACTGAAATTGGTATTAACAGCACCGCCATCTCCTGTTGCGCTATTGCCTGTGAAAGTTGTCTGTCCGATAAATACAAGATTATTATTTAAAGAATAAACAGCACCGCCATCTTGTGCAGTATTAGCGACAAAACTGTGAACATTATCAGAGGCAGTACCTATTATTACAGAACCGAGTTCGTTGTAAATAGCGCCACCCTTTGCAGAAGCCGTATTGCCATTAAATACAGCATTGCCTTCTACAGAAACAGACCCTCCGATATTGGCAATTGCCGCACCATCTTGAGCATTATTAGTCGTAAAATTGTGAATACTGGTCTTATCAACCCCTAATGTTACAGAGCCAAGATTATTAAAAATCGCACCGCCCTGACTTGCTGAAGTATTATTAGTAAACACAGTATTACCTTGCAGATTAGCAACACCCGTTGCATCGTTATAAATAGCGCCGCCTCCTGTAGTGGAAGAAAGAGCAGTATTGCCGCTGAACAAAATATTAGAAGCCGTTACATTAAATGTTGCACCGGCTGTATTTGCAACTGCGCCGCCTGATTGTGCCTGATTGGATGATATACTGATATTATCTGCATTTATCGTAGTTGTTCCGGTAGTGGTGTTATATAAAAATCCACCTTGAGCATTATCCGCCTTGTTCTCTGCTGCTTCAACAGTTGAACCGACTCCGCCTCCTAACGTTAATATTCCCTCGTTATAAACGGCGCCGCCGCTTCCGGCAGTTGCCGAGTTATTATAAAAACCCGTATCCGCATTAAATGTTGCTGTAGAAGTATTATAAATTGCACCGCCATTAATAGCTGCTATATTACCTTTTGTATTATCTGTTGAATCGCCGAATATTACTGTGCCGTTTGAAATCACACTACCTGCATTATAAATGGCACCGCCTGATTGCGCCTGATTGGATAGTATACTGCTATTATCTGCACCTATCGTAGCTGTTCCCGCAGCATCGTTATATAAAAACCCGCCATTACCTGATGAGGCAAGGTTTTCTACTGCTACAAGCTGTGAGCCTGTTCCGCTTCCTAAGGATAATGAGCCTTCATTATAAACAGCGCCGCCATTTCCTGTTGTTGCGGAGTTATTATAAAAACCCGCACTTGCATTAAATGTTGCTGTAGAAGTATTATAAATTGCACCGCCATTAACAGCTGCTATATTACCTTTTGTATTATCTGTTGAATCGCCGAATAATATCGTTCCTGTTGAAACTATAGTTCCTGCATTATAAATGGCTCCGCCTTCCTGTGCCTGGTTGGATAATATGCCGATATTATCCGCATTTATTGTAGTTGTTGCAGCGGTATCGTTATATAAAAATCCGCCATCACCTGATGAGGCAAGGTTTTCTACTGCTGCAATATTTGAACCGGTTCCGCTTCCTAGCGATAATGTTCCCGTATTATAGACAGCGCCGCCGCTTCCTGCAGTTGCCGAGTTATTGTAAAAACCCGTATCCGCATTAAATGTTGCTGTAGAAGGATTATAAATCGCACCACCGTTAGTTCCCGCTGTATTACCCTTTGTATTGTCTGTTGAGCTGCCGAATATTACTGTTCCTGTTGAAGCTACAGTACCTTCGTTATAAATGGCACCGCCTTGTGCGCTGCTTTGATTAGAAGTAAATGCAACATCATCTAAATTCAAATTCGCAGTGCCTGCTGTAGCGCCGTCTTTAAGATAAACCGCAGCCCCGTTTGTACCTACTGCATCGGCAATAGTTATACCGCCTTCAATATTTAATGTTCTCGATACATCATCGGCAGAAGAATCTACCTTAAATAACGAAACTGGTGTCAAGCCGGGAAGAGTAGCCGCGCCTGAAATAGTACCGTTAAATCCGTTGCCTCTAACTGTTAAAGTACCGCCCGGATAAGAACCATCGGTGGTAACATCCATATTAAGCAACCCTTCACCTGAATTAACGGCGCTATTGCCTACATAGTGAATTTCATCCAATGTAGTAATGTCAAAGAATCTTAAACCTTGTTCCGTTACCGCATCTCTTAATCCATCGTTAACGTCTTCGGTTGTCACTCTTATAGTATTTTTAGGATAAGTGTATTCATCTCCCGGATGTAAGTTAGGAGGCATATTTAAGTAAGAAATATAATATCCGTTAGTTGCAGAAAATACAGCAACACGTGGATTATTGTAATCGTTAATATTTACATTATCGTTGGCAACTTCAAAATAATATACATTTCTGCCGCCCGGATTGTTCAAAATATTCGCAGCATTAAAATCAAGTGTTACGGCATTTGTCATTGCATTGGAAACATTTAAATAATCGGTGGTTTGAGCGCCTAAGTCTATATCAAGTCTTACTTTTGCAACGTCAGCAGGGCTTAAAACATTAAAAGTAGCTATGTCTAATGTTTCGGTTTTACCGTTGGATAAATCAAGCAGAGTATTATCCGTCATATTAAGCACATTAAAAGTAATGGTACTTGTCGTATCAGCCATATTTACATTTAATATACCGCCGTTGTTGAGCGTAACTGTTCCTGTGGAAGCAATATTTCCCCCGTTTGCATTTAGTGTAAGTATTGAATTATTTCCGGTTGTCGCAGATGTAAGACCGGCATTCGTAAACGTTGTATCTCCTGCTGTTGAATTAATGACCAAAGAATCATCGGCATTAACGGTTAATGTTCCTAAATCCTGAGTACCTGCGGCAATTTTGTTTAATGTTCCCGCACCGTCTGAAGTAACCCCGGAAATACTTAAACCGCCTGAATTTAGTGTTAAATCTGACGTATTATTAAAGGTAATTACGCCTAATGTTGCAGTATTGGCAGGAACCGTATTTGTAACGGTATTACCTGTTGAATTCACTGTAAGAGATCCCAAGCTGATAGCGCCGGCGATAGTACGGTTTGCATTAATATCAATCTGTGAATTTGCCCCCATTGATACGCTATTGAGTGAAATCGAACCCAATGATACGGCATTTGTTAAACTTAAAATATTACCGTCATTTATACTGATAAGACCCGATGAAGTAAGAGTGCCGGCATCTGATTTAAGATTTAATACAGTATTTCCTGATGTAGCATTGGCAAGGCTTGCGGTTGTAAATGTTGTAGTACCGGCTAAAGAATTAATGGACAATGCATTATCGGAATTAACCGTCAACGTTCCAATATCCTGGCTTCCGGCTACAATTTTATTAACAGTACCTGTTCCGTTTGAAATAATGCTGTCAATTTGAAGATTTCCCGACCCTAAAGTCAAAGAAGACGTATTATTCAAAGTTATATCACCTAAAACAGCATTACTTGATGTAAGGTTATTATAAACAGTATTACCTGTAGAATTAACGGTTAACTTGCCTAAATCTAAAGAATCGGCAGTGGAATTACCCGAAAATGCCCTAACCTGCGAGTCTGCACCAAGTACAACTTCGTTTAAGCTTAAGACTCCCGTAGAATCTGTAGTAAGATTTAAAGTATTATTATCATTTACGCTGACAGCTCCGGTGGAAGAAATATCCGAACCGTTTGAAGTTAAGCTCAAAGTAGTTGTATTACCTGTTGTAGCATTGGTTAAATTTGCAGTAGTAAACGTTGTATCACCCGCCGTAGAAATAATATTTAAAACATTATCGGCACTGACAGCCACTGTTCCCAAATCCTGAGTGCCTGTGGCAGTTTTATTTAAAGTGCCGGTTCCGCTTGAGGTAACACCTGTAATATCAAGACCCGCGGAATTTAATGTTAAATCAGATGTGTTATTAAAGGTAATTACGCCTAATGTTGCAGCATTGGCAGGAACTGTATTTGTAATGGTATTGCCGGTTGAATTAACAGTAACGGCACCTAAATCCATTGAACCCGGTGTTGCATTATTGGCGGCAATGTTAATCTGTGAATCTGCTCCCATTGTTACGCCGTTAAGTGCAAGTGTGCTTCCTGACGCATTATTTGATAAATTCAAGATGTTGTCATCATTTACGCTGACAGCTCCCGTAGAAGCAATATTACCCGCATTTGCATTCAACGTAAGAGTTGTGTTGCCTGATGCAGCATTGGCGAGGCTTGCGGTGGTAAATGTTGTATCACCAGCATTAGAATTAATTGTGAGGGAATTATCGGCAGTAACAGTTAACGAACCTAAATCCAAAGTTCCTGTAGCTGCTTTATTTAATGTACCTGCTCCGTTAGAAACAATTCCTGTTGTTATGCTCAGATTTTGGGTATTTAAAGTTAAATCGGATGTAGAGCTAAATGTAACCGTTCCTATATTGGCATTTGCCCCTGTAGAATCAAGTGTATTACCGGTACCATTAATGTTCAAATTGGTAATCTCTACGGAATCAGCCGTACCCGCATTCAAATTAACGTCTGATGACGTTCCCATTGAAACCGTATTTAAAGAAACAGTACCTGTGGAAGTTGTATTTAAGTCCAATACATTATAATCGTTTACACTGACAGCTCCTGTTGAAGTTACGCTGCCCGCATTAGAATTAACCGTAAAGGTGTTGGGATTGCCTGATGTGCCTGAAGTTATCGCAGCAGTTGTCAGCTGGGTATTGCCTGCATTTGTTAATACTAAAGATGAAGCGGCATTAACCTGAATATCCGCGTTAAAATTCACATTACCCGATGTAATATTTATATTGTTATTAAGCGCATTAGCAATAATATTGTCGTTAAAGACCACCTGGGTAGTCACGGCAGAATCAATATTAACTGTTGAATTTGAATTCATATATATAGCATTGGAGTTGCCGCCTGCAGTATTACCGGTAAAGGTTGTGTCAGAGAGGGAAGCGCTTATATCTACTACAGCAGCATTACCCGGGGCACCTTCCATATAGATAGCTCCGCCTCTGCTTGAAGCTGTATTATTTGATACTGTTGCATTATCAATAGATGTAGATGAACCGGCTCCCGCGTATAAAAATCCGCCATCACCTGCTGTTGCTGTGTTGTTTGAAGCATTCAAAGTTCCGGTAAAATCTACGGTTCCCATGTTGTAAACAGCACCGCCTGATAAAGCAGAGTTGCCGCTAAGCGTAACGTTATTTGAAGTTATATTCACGGTATTAGCACTGCTGTTATATAAGAAACCGCCATCGCCATTACTTGTAGCATTATCTATAGCCGTTAAAGCGGTGCCCCCGATATTCAGGGTGCCTGTATTATAAATTGCGCCGCCATGTGCTGTTAAAGAAGAAGCCGCACTATTATCATAGAATTCTGCTCCGCCTTGCAAATCCATAGTACCCGAATTATAAATAGCCCCGCCATGCCCGTCGGAAACGCTGTTGCCTTGTGAAGCTACAGAACCCGTATAATCACCAAAAATAAGATTTCCCGACGCTGTGAAATTGTTTGAATTATAAATAGCGCCACCGTCCAGTGTGGAAGAGTTAGAAGTAAAAGTTCCCGTAGCGATACCTATCGTACCCATATTAAAAATCGCGCCGCCTTGACCGTTGACAGCGCTGTTGCCTGAGGCTGAAATATCACTTGTTGCCGTGAAAGTAGCGCCTGTAGCATTATAAACAGCCCCACCTATTTGTGCAGTGTTGGAAGTAAGTATAAGGTTATCAGCGGAAGATACTGTCGAAGATGTGTTGTAAAGAAAACCGCCGCTGCCGTTTGCAGCATTGTTTGAATCACCGATAACACTGGTGCCTGCTAAATTAAGCGATGCACTGTTATGAATACCGCCGCCATCGCCTGCACTTCTCAGGAAATTTTTAACGGTAACATTATTTAAAGTATAAATAGAAGGGGTTATTATGGTGAAACCTTCATAAAGGCTTGAACCATCAAGAGAATTCCCTTGCCCGAAAATTGTAAATGTACCGCTAGGGTAATAACTCTGCATATTATCATCAGTAACTGTAATATCAGCATCTAATGTTAATGTATCCCCCGAGATTAATCCGGCGCCCGGCAGTTCAGAATAACTTGTAATAGTAACATTACCGGCTTGTGCCGCATTCTGATTAAGTGAGCAGGCCAAAATTCCTGCTAAGACCAAAGCGGAAATAATATTCTTTTTCATTGATATTCCTTTACTCTTCCAACTACTTTAATCATTAATTAATACTACCATGAAAATCCGACATGGCAAACACTAAAAATTAGTATAGGAAAAGGATTTAAAAGCATTATAAAAAGGCTATTATGTTTAAGCTTTCACATCAAAATTTATGTCGGCAATAATGGATACTAAAGCCGTGCTATCTGACATACCCTTAAGAAGAGCTGTTTCCAGCCTGAAAAGCTCATTTTCCCTATTTTGGCTTGACATTATGGCATTTGGAGCGATTTTTGCTGTTTTAGTTTCTCCGCCGCTCCTGTATCTCAATAAATAAGAATCACCATCAGGTGCGTTTTCAATGCCCCTTACTTGGCTATTGTCAAGGGTTAATTTATCTGCCGTTTTTAAGTCAACTAATCTTAAACCTCGAAAACTTACTTGCATAAAAATACTCCTATAAGCTCTAATAATTCTTTTAAAGCTAAACACAAAAAAAATTAACACATTGTAAACTTTCATTAAGCTTTAAAATATTTAGTAACAAATTATTTTATTAACGCTCTTTAAAAGATACTGGAGGACTCATTAATTTGACCTATAGTTTTTTTTGGAAAAACTGGTACAATTAATTACTAACGGAGAGAAAAAGGAAACGATTTATGGCTGAAGGCACAGGCTTAAACAATCTTAACCGCCCCATAATCAATATGAACAACGCTGAAGTTGCCAATAATCCTAACGACAAAAACTCAAGCGAAGAGTATTTTGACCGCAGAAACAGAGGACAGCAGGATGAAAACAGAGATTTTAACAACTCTAATTTTGTTGACAGAAGCGCCCAACTTCGTGCGACCCTTAACTCTTTGGCAAGTTTAAACAAAGTAAATATAATTAAGACTAAAGACAAGTATAAAAATAATGGGAAAAAAGAGAATACGAGTAAAAATTCAAAAGAAAAAATAGTTCAACCTATTGAAGAAGAGTAAAAATACTAGTCTTATCTGATTTTTTATATTATACTTAATTTTGTTGATATTTTTGGGCAATGAACATGGGAAAAAAAGTTGACACTATACCTATTGAGGTTTATATTTTAACCCCTGATTATGATATAAAAGGCACTGTCCATGTGTCTAAATATACGAATTCCAACAGGGAACTGACAGATTTATTAAATGATTCGGAAAGAAGATTTTTGGCGGTAACTGATGCTGAAATAATGAGCAAAAATGCCAATCAGCCTCCCAGAAAATATAATTTTTTAGAAGTACATATCGACTCTATTTTACTTGTTCACCCGTCTTCACAAGTGTTATTTAAAGAAAATTCCCGTTCTAATGAAGATATAGAACGCTTCAGAGCTTTAAGAAACAAACTTAACCAAACCAGGCCGCACTAGCAAAAAATTTTTTTGCCATGGTTTAACCTGAATAACAGGGAATATTTACGTGCAAATCAACATAATAAATAATATTAATAACTCATTTGGAACTGCTTTATATGATGAGAGCAAGGTTAAAAACCTGTACAATGATTTTTTTACAGGGAATTTCACATACAAACCCGTTCTAATACAGGAAGACCAATTTAACCTACACTCTAATATACTCGATACGGCATTCAAAAGCCTGGAAAGCATAGAATTTAATCCGGAAGATGTGCAACATATCAAAAAACTCGGCGCAAAAATATGTTTTAATAACGGCAAAGAAGCAATAGATTTTGCCGCCGGAAATAAAATATCCATTATTTTTGATGAAGTAGACCATCCTGACATACATGCCCAATGGTCAAAAGAACGCAATACGATTGTGATTAACCAAAAATATAAAAATGAAAAAGGCTTTGATATAATGCTTGCAATCTCAGCCTCCATAATGCATGAATTATCCCATGCCAAAGACAAAGACTATTACTCCTCCATTCAGGAAGAGGTTGATTGTCTGGCTATGAATTCATTGGTTTTTAATGCTTATAATAAAAAATACCCAAATGCCTTTAAAAACTCTGTCGCACCTATAATAAAAGACGGAGTTGAACTGTATGCAAAGCTGTTTTTCAGCCCGGATTCCGCAAGGCTTATCAAGCGTATAAGCGAAAAATACGGTGATTTACCCATTGAAAGCCCTAATCACAAAGCAAATCTTATTGCGCATATGATTAAACAACTTGCAAACGAAAAATAAAACTCTTTAAAAGCTTAATTAACCTGTATTTTAAGCCTTTAAATTTTATTATTAAGATTTATTACTAACCTTAATAAGTTTTATCAAAAAAAGCTTGACAAAGTATAAGAGCATGTGCTAAGTTATAAGTGTAAATGAAACACTAATTATTAAGTATTAATGGAAGAAGAGACCATTAGGATGCAGAAACACACCACCTGTCAAAGGGTGGTTTTTTTATAGGGGGTGGTTTTGGAAGCTTAGAAATTAAATGGCTTAGCGCTTGTCCTTGCCTTCTACTCTTCGTCAGAATACATACTATTAACGGCTATAAGTTTTTCCTGCGGAATATATTTCATCCAGTCCGGTCCCATTTCAGATATAAACTTATGGGCATCTATAACATCATCATAAGAAACAGGCTCTGAACCATCTTCAATATGTTCAGGCATTTCAAGCTCGCCAATACGCTCTATACCTATTATAGCTATGCCATAGTTTTTACTGCAGGTTGTACAAAAAATTCTTACGATAGCGCAGTTATCCTCTATCCTTATTATATCAATACAATCGTCATCAAAATTTGTACCGCATTGAGAACATGCCATTTTACTAAAAATCATTTTTACATAATATTCGGTATTCATACCATACCTCCCGGTAGATTTTACCCATATTTACATTATATACCATGTTGTCTTTGATATTTAGTAATTTAATGAAAAATTTATTATTTCAATATTAAATCTTTTACGGCAGTTATCTCAAGGGTGCTAAAATCCACCCTAAAGTCAGCTATAGACCGGAATTCTACTTCAAAATCACTGTACAGGTCAGACAATAAAATTTCATTCACAGGCTTGGCTTTCAAAAATTCAAATTCGCACAGATTGCCATCTATCGAAATTAAGGTTATAACACCCGTATCCGCCAAAAGGTTCAGGCAGGTTTCCAAGCAATTAAATGATGTTGAAAGAAATACCAGGCTTTTTTTGATATCAAGCTTACCTGAATTATTGTTATAAGAATACTTAAGCATGCCTGATAATGTTTTGATATAATCTACAGGTTCCAAATTATTGGAATTAAAATTAAAGACATGGATTTTTTGAGGTTTGGAATTTGATATAATATCGTTTAAAACCTCAGCCTCACAAGGTGTATCAAGAATAATCAGCTCCTCGCACTTTTGGGTTGAAAACCTGTTAACACTCTTTTCTTTAACCTTATCATAATTAGTAAGCTGCTGCAGGATTTTAGGATTTTCAACAAAAACACAGGCATCTTTTGCAGCTAAATAGCTGTTTAGAGTCTTAAGGTAATCTGTTTTTTTACGGTGGTCAATCAGAATAGATTCTTCTGTTTGGTTGGGTTCTTCAAAGTTTGAGGGGACTTCACGATTTTTTATGTAAATATTTTTAATATTCAGCTGAACCGAGGTTTTATCGTTAAAAGTATTAATTTTAGGGACAAAAGTTAAATCTACCTTATCAAGAAGGTTAACAGGATGTTCATTTTTGTTCCAAATAAGTCCTTCGAAGATTTCTCCGTTTTTAGAAGAGAAAAACATCTTCAAATGAGCATTAGCGCCTATTGTATCAAATTTTTTAAGGACTAAATCTTCCATCCCGAACACACATTGGTTGTTGTTTTGTCCGTAAGGTTCTAGGATAGCAAGTTTGTTTATAAAATCAACCGTTAGATTTTCCGGTTTAACAATGGCATCGATTGATATTTTTGGAGATAAAAATTCATCAGATGCAGACTTGTTGGCTGCATCAAGGATTTTTTGAGACAAATCTTTAACTGTTATTTTGCTCAAATCCGCTACAAAACCGCCTGCAAGCGCATGTCCGCCGTAGCTTTCAAAAATGCCGTCAAGCTGCTGAAGAGTTTCATATACATTAAATCCTTTTACTCCCCTTATAGAGCATTTTGCGAGATTTTCATTTTCATCAATGCTCATTATAAATACGGGTCTGTTAAACATTTCCGCAAGCTTGGAAGCTAAAAGTCCTATAATACCTACATGCCAGATTTTATCAGCCAGAATTACAGCCTTATTTTTTTTGAGCATATTAGATTTATCAAGTTTAATTAAAGCTTCATTAAGCGCAGTATCACACATTTGCTGTCTTAAGTTATTAAGGCGGTTAACCTCCATCACGGCAAATTCTATTTTTTCTTTGTCTTCGCTCACCAAAAGCTCCAAAGCAGTGTTTGCATGTGCCAGCCTTCCCGCCGCATTTATCCTCGGAGCTATAAAATAAGCGATGGTTTCACTGTCTGTTTTTTCTATATCTTTGGTCATTGAGGATAAAAGTTGCAGAATTGATTTCGGTTTATATGTTTTTATACATTCCAAACCCTGTGCAACAATAGCCCTGTTTTCGCCTAAAATAGGCATTACATCCGCAATAGTTCCTATAGTTACGATATACAGCAGCTCTTTCGCAAACTGTTGAAGTTTAAATTCATCCAAAACCGCACAAGCAAGTTTATACGCTACTCCTACGCCTGCAAGGTTTCTTAAATCTTCCACTTGTTCAAACTCTATATCATCAATAAGACATTCGGAATATTTAGGATTTAAAATACAATAAGCCTCAGGTACGCTGCCTGATGGCTCATGGTGGTCTGTCAAAATAACATCACACCCGAAGCTTTGCGCAAGTTTAATCTCTGCATTGTTGCTGATACCGTTATCTACCGTTATTATAAGTTTTGCACGCTGCTTGGAGATAATTTCGCAAACAGCTTTGGAATTAAGCCCATGGTTCTCGCTTGACCTGTCAGGGATATAACAGCCTGCCTTTGCACCGATTTTAACCAGTGTTTTATATAAAAGAGCCGTACTTGTTACGCCATCACAGTCAAAATCACCGTAAATTACAATGTTTTGTGATTGTTCTATGGCTATTTTGATACGTTCAACAGCTTTTTTCATGTCCTTAAAAAGGTACGGCGATGAAAATTCAAATTCTAAAGGGTGCATAAATTTATCAAGTTTTTTAAGGGTATCCACCCCTCTGTTTGCCAAAATTCGGGCAATAATTTCATCCCCTGCAATATCAACAATCTTTTTATCGAAGCTTTTATTTTCCTGAATATCCCATTTTTTTTGCACGTTCTGCCTCAATTTGTTCTTTGTTTTGCCAGGGTTGTATTTATTCCGCCGAATATTTTATTTATTTCTGCTGAGGGTATATTATAAATCCCGTCTGCGGGGGTAACTTTTACCATAACCGTCTTATCATTATACTCGCTTACTGATACGAACATCGGTTTTTGTCCTTTGTAATTGCAAAAAATTCGACCGCTTTGACTGTCAAATGATACTAAATTTATATCGGATTTTTCAATAGTGCTGACAACAGCCATAAAGACATTATCATATCCGCCCTGATAATAGTTTATATATTGGGTTAAAGAAGAGTTTATATTGTCATTAGGCAGTAGCGGCGCCTTTTTTATATTTTTCAGATTTTCCACATTAACATTCAACGAAGGTTTTTGCGCATTAGCCGGCATAATAACAGGCGCTACATAAACCTTGTCCGAATTAATCGTCTTTGGCTGTGTTCCTCTCCCTGTTTCTATTACCGGTATAATATTAAGCTGTATATCCTCCAGTTGCATATTATTAGCATTAGTTACGGTTGATTTTGATTTGTACACAACATCTGCAAAGCCTGCGTTCATAAAAAGCAGTAAAACCATCAACGATAAAAATACACCTAATCTCATATACACTATCCTTATATTGTTATTTTGTTTCCATCCAATTGCCGCCGTATTCAATGTCTGCCACCAGAGGCACATACAAAGGCTGCGAAAGTTCCATACATTCTTTTGTTATATTAGCAATTTCGTCAATCTGCGCCTTGCTTGCCTCTAAAATAAGTTCGTCATGAACCTGTATAATCAGTGTAGCATCCAGCTGTTTAGATTTTATCTTATTTTCCAATTTTATCATAGCCATTTTTATTAAATCAGAAGCTGTACCTTGCAAAGGCGAGTTTATGGCGGCTCTTTGGGCAAATTCGCGAATGTTGCGATTTGAACTTCTAAGCTCTTCGTTAAAATATCTTTTTCGTCCATAAAGCGTTGTTACGTAACCGTTCTGAACCCCAAAGCTTAAAGTTTCTTCCATATACCGTTTAATATCAGGATAGGTTTCAAAGTATTTATCTATAAACTCCTGCGCCTCTTGTTGAGAAATCCCGAGAGTATCGGCTAAACCGTATTTTGTCTGCCCGTATACTATACCGAAATTCACGGCTTTTGCTTTTCGGCGCATATCTTTGGTAACTTTATCCATACTTACCCCAAACACTTTGCTTGCGGTAAGAGAGTGGATATCCTCATTGTTTCTGAAAGCTTCCGTAAGAGTTTTATCTTGCGAATAATGAGCAAGCAGCCGAAGTTCAATTTGGGAATAATCTGCCGTTAAGATGTAATAATTTGAAGGGTCTTGAGGAACAAAAGCCCCTCTTATTTTAATACCTATATTTGTTTTAATCGGAATATTCTGTAAATTGGGGTTAGAGCTGCTTAAGCGTCCTGTTGTTGTAACTGTTTGGTTGTAGCTTGTATGAAGCCTGTTATCCTTTTTGCTTATAAGCAGCGGCAAACTGTCTACAAAAGTGGATTTAATTTTTGATAAATGCCTGTGCTTAAGGATTAAATCAGCTATTTCATAATCTTTCGCCAGACTTTCTAAAATATCCGCGCTTGTGCTGTAACCGGTTTTGGTCTTATTTTTACCCTTAGGCTGTATCTGCAGTCTTTCGAACAGAATTTCACCTATCTGTCTGGGTGAGTTAAGGTTAAAATTCACACCTGCTATAGCAAGAATTTGTTTTTCCAATTCAATAATTTTACCTTCAAGCTCCAAAGAAAGCGTATTAAGATATTTCACATCAAGGCTGACCCCTGCTCTTTCCATGTTATAAAGAACTTTCACAAGCGGCATTTCAATCTTGTAGAAAAGGTTTTTGTCATCTTCGTCGAATTTTTCAATATGATACTTAGCAAGCTCCATGGTTGCATAAGCATCGTCACAGGCGTAATGAGCGGCTTGTTCTATACAAACCATATCCATGGTAATTTCGTTTTTACCTTTACCTATAAGCTCTGTTATTTCCTGCATTTCGAACTTCAAATACTTAAGAGCCTGCTGCTTCAATCCGTGTTTTGCCGCTGAATCATTGACATAGCTGGCTATCATAGTATCAAAAATTACATTTTCAAGCTCAATATTATGGTTTTTCAAAATATGGTATTCAAACTTTGCATTTTGGGCTATTTTGGCAATGGTTTTGCTTTCAAATACAGGTTTTAAAAGCTCAATTACTTTATCAGGGTCAAAATACCTAGCCTCATTATGGTTTATGGGTATATAATAAGAAACGGTTTCTGCCGTATCATCTTCGCAGATTAGCTCTGAATTTTGCACTTTAACAGCTTTATTTAAAGCAAAAGAAACACCCACAATTTTTGATGTAAGAATGTTCAGCCCGTTTGTTTCCGTGTCAAAAGCAAACACTTCCGAGCGGTTCAAATCTTCAAGCAAAGTGTAAAATTTTTCCTTAGTATCTACCGTAATTCTTTTTATCTCATCTTTTTTAAAAGGTGCGCTAAAAGCCTGGCAAGATTGAGGCTGAATAGAAAACAGGCTTAACTGACCTTCATGGGGTTGTTCGTTAAGTTCCTGCATTTTTGGTGGTTTTTCTTCAAAATTAAAGAGCTTCAAAATATCATTTATGTTCTTTAACATACTGTTAAACTCATATTTGGCGAGAAAATCATGCAATTTTAAAGGGTCAGGGATATCCAAATGGGCTGATTCAAAATTAAAGTCAATGTCAACATCCTTGCAAATTCTTGCCAAAAATTGACTCTTATAAGCCATGTCTTTTTGTTCTTCCAGCTTTGTGCGCACAGAGTTTGAAGAGATTTTATCAAGGTTTGCATAGATATTATCAAGCGTTTTAAACTCGTCAAGAAGCTTTGCGGCTGTTTTTTCGCCTATTCCCTTAACCCCCGGGATATTATCAGAGGTATCGCCCCTTAAGGCCTTATAATCAACTATTTGTTCAGGGTAAACGTTTAATTTGTCATACACCTTTTGTGTATCATATTCGACAAGCTCTCCTTTTGAAGGGATTAGAACTTTTATAAAACCTTCTTCATCAATAAGTTGGAACGAATCCTGATCTCCCGTCAGGATTATTGAATGATGCCCAAGCTGTTTTGCTTTTGTAACAATAGTGCCGATTAAATCGTCCGCTTCAAAACCTTCCAGCGTATAAACCGGGATATTAAAAGCTTCGGCACTGTCTACTATTGCCTGCATTTGAGTGCGTAGAGAATCCGGCATGGCTTCTCTGTTTGCTTTATACTCTGAATATTCCTCTGTTCTAAAGGTTTCTCTGCCTACATCAAAAGATATCGCTATAGCATCGGGTTTAATCTTTTTTAAAAGGTCGACGATTGACTTTACAAACCCAAAAATCGCCCACGTGGGGAACTTCTCCGAAGTCTTCATCCCTGTGCGCTCAAGTGCAAAATACATACGATAAGCAAGTGCATGTCCGTCTATTAAAACTAAAGTTTTTTCACCCATAACATATCCCTTTTCTACAGAATATCATGGAAAGATACGTAAATAAGCAAATTTTATTTATTTTTTACTTTTATTTATACATATAACAGTTGGCAAAACAGTGGTAGGGCATGGAATTTTTCAACGTATTAGGGGAAATAAAACGTAATCGCGGGCAGTTTAAAAAATGGGAAGAAACTGGACACAACGACGATTTGCGCAGACAAGCTTTATATGACGCACATAAACCTTCTGTCGAAAAAATGCAAACGGCATAAGATTTAGGCAACAGGGTCATTGATGTAGTTACATTAATGGATCAGCACTCAGAAGATATATCAGAAGATATGGAAGCCGCTACTCAGCCTGCACAAGCTTTGGCTAATGTTGCGGGTTTAGCGGTCGGCTTGGGCGGCGCAGGATTTATAACCTATAAAAATGAAAGAAGGCTGAATAAAAAGCTGCAAGAGTTTTTGAAGGCAAATTCAATAGATTATACTTCTGATATATACCGCAACATTGAAGCAGCAAACCCTAAAAAATATTTATCTAGAGGAGATCTCCTCAATCCTAAAAGATTAAAAAAAATGAATATTAATATTCCTCCAGAATATGCCGCTGCACTGCAAAAACATACTAAAGAATGGGCAAAAATCTCTAAACCTTTAAAAATATGGAGACCTATAGCCGTTACCCTTGCTGTAACCGTTCCTATAGCTGCGTTTGTAGGTTCAACATTATATGGAACCAAGCTGCAAATCGATGCTTCAAGAATAGCTCGTTATCAGGCACGAAAAGAAATTGAAGACCCTAAATACTCCGTGAACTATACCCCCGAGCAGAGAACAAAAGCAAAAGAAGCCGTCAAAAATCGCCCTTCTGAAAAAAGAAGTTTCTGGCAAAAACGCAAAGGTGATGATGACAGGAAAGGCTTTTGGAAAAATATGACAGGTCTTATAAAAGACCGCAAAAGTTATAATGAATGGAAGAAGAATGACACGGACGATGCCAAAATCGTAACTCGTGAATTAACCGAACAAGAAATAAAACAAGCAAAGTCTGACCAACAGGTGATTCACAGAATCGTTAAAAAAGTAAACAATAAAGCGGAAGAATACTCCGAAAACATGGAAACATCAGCAGAAGTTATTCTCTCAAGCTCACTTTTAGGCGGTCCTGTTTTAGGCGCTATATCATCATTTATTGTAAGTAAACTGGGTATCGCAAAAGCAGTTAGTAAAAAATTAATAAAATCTTCAACAGGCAGCGATGAAATTGTAAAAGATTTTGTAACATTCTATGCAATGAAGCAAAAACAAGACCCGGATGCATATAAAGCAGCTTTAAAAAATCTCAGCAGCAAACTTAATAATAACATACGGGAAAAACTTCGCACGGGGAGTAAGATGGCAAAGTTAAAAAGTGTCTTGAGCAGACTTTCCATAACACCTGCCGGCAGATTTGCTATTTTAGCCGTTCCAACCACTGTGATAAGCATGTTTATAGGTATTATGACAGCGTTGAAACTGCAAAAAGCAGCAGCAAGAGCAGGCAGATTCGTTGCAAGAGAAGAGTTTAAGAATAATCCGCAGGAATATCTGAGTTATGATGAAAAAGAGATTGAATCCGTCAAAAATATAAAAGCGCCTAAACAATCTGCGTTTAATTCTTTTATTGAGCATATCTCCTTCTTGCCTCGTTCCGTTAAACATTATTTCCGATATCAAGAATATAAAAAAACAGGACTAAAAGAGGAAAAAGAACTCAAAAAAGAACTCATGAAACAAGAAATAAGCGAAAAACAGCTGAAAAATGCAAGAAATTTACAAAGGAAAGTATTTAATACATTTGAAAAAGTTGATGAAAACTCCCAAAAATACTCAGAAACAATGGAAGCAGCCAATCAGATGATTCAACCTTTGATTTATATTGGAGGCTACGCTGCATTTTTATCGCCGCTGGCAGTTATCGGAATTCTTGTTGCAAAAGGAAAGTTGAGTGTCGGCAAAGTTGCTGATAAAGCTTTTGATATGATGGCATCTTCAAGTAAACTGATGAAAAGCAAACTTTTCAAACGCCACTTAAGAGAAGTCGGAAATAATATAACTGCAAATATAGAGCGTCAAACAGTTCCTGAAATATTACAAAAAATAACCGCTGCTTTAGATCTTAGAGCAATACAGACAAGCGGTAAAATATCAGCATCCGATTTGAAAAATAAAATACCCGTATTAAAACAAATTATAGAAGACTCCGGGCATTATGAGTTCTTTAAATTGCAAAGACTTATGGATCTGGATGATATAATAAAACTGCTTCCCGCTGATATTAAAAGATTTTTCCCTGCCACCACCAGATTATCACAGGAACAAATGCTCCGTATACTTGACAAATTAGACGCTTTGCCGCTTGAGAAAGTTCCCGATATACAAATCAATGTCGGTGCGCTTAAAAAATTGGCGGAACAAGGCAAAAACAGTATCAGCAAATTATACGGTTTAAATCCAAAATCAAAACTGGCAGACTTGGTTAAATATGTAGATAACCTTGATGAAGCAGGGTTTAATAAATTAAAAGGACTTATTGAAGCAAAAGTCGAAAAAACACTCTCATCGGTAAATCTTGAAAATATTAATAAAGAACAAGCCTTGAAACTCGTGGGCTCTATAGAATCACTTTTAGCAAAAACGGGCTGGCAGGACGAGGCGGTGACCGGCTATATCAGAACAGCAAGAGAAGCCATAGGCAAAATTCAATCAAATGATGTACAGAGCTTATCTGCAACAGCCAAACATTTTATACATGAAATGCTTTCCACAATTCAGCTGAAACAAATAGACGAACCTAAACAACTGCTGGCAGAATTTGTAAGAAAAGCACACAAGATAATTCCTGATATAGAGCTTTCTTCGCAGGCTATATTCAACAAACTCAAATCATCTGTGAATAAAATGAGCGATGCAGAATTTGCAAAATTAAATTCTGAAGAAATTCAAGCTTTAGTCCAAAGATACCTGCCTAAGCTGGAACTGGGCAAGTTTAATAAAAAGTCGGCATTAAGTATTATTGAAAGGCTTGAAAAAGTTATAAATAATTTCCCTAAAGGTGAAGGTAAGGCTGAATTCGCAAAAATATTTAATAAGATTCAAGCAGACCCTGTCAAAACTTATATATTATTGAAAGAAAATCCTGAAAAATTAGCAAGCTCTTTTATGACGCCCACCTTAAAAGCTATGTTAGCAGCAGCAGGAATTTCTTGGGGATTATGCTGTACCTTTATGTCATATCTGCTCGCATCATATTTTGCGAAGTTAGAAAAAGAAGCCGGCAGACTGGGCGTTATGAAATCTCTTGAAAGTCTGCAAGACCACAGGTATTATGCAAATGAAGAAGTTGAAGAGGATAAAAAATTGCCTTTGCCCAACAGTCCAATCCCAAGCAGCTGATGATAAATAACATGCTGCAATCCAACTTCAAAGCCTTCGGTGTTTAATAAGTTATACTGCGCCTAAAAACCCCGTTATTTTAGATCTGGCAGCATTTTCAGGCATGGATTTTGTTAATTTTATGTAAACAAAAATACGGTGGAAAACCCCTAAAAGTAACTCTTCTAAATTTCATGTATGAAGCAGTTTGACAAATAAAAAAAATTGAGATAGCATTGGAAAACGATTTAAGGAAAGCAGGGTGAGCTGGGCTTAGTCGAAGCTTGGCGCAGACTTAGTTAAAGTTTGACGCAGGCTTAGTCGGAGCTTAGCGTAGGCTTAATTGAAGTCGACGTGGGCTTGGTTAAAGCCCGACATGCAATCCCCTCACTGGTCCGCAGCCGTTATAGTCGGAATGCTTATTTCGTAACTACCTCGAGACAGGAGATTAGCTATGGGAAGTTTATCGCTGCAATAAAGAAATCAACACCTGTCAGTGTTGTTTTTTTGTGTATAAAATTTTTCAAAAATGATTTTCCTGCAAGTTTGATTAACGTCAAACATTATTTTCACATGTAAAATCACGGAATTTTAGAAGGAGATTCATTATGAACAGAACTGTAAAAACAAATGAGCAGGAAAGAGTGAAGGCTGGCTTGCCTCTTACAAACCCCTATCACTCAAAAATAGAAACTGCGCACGAAAACAATGTTTATAACCTGAATAACATTGTAAGCGTCGCTAATGTAAAAATGGTTGACGAGTATCTGCAAAGGCTTGACTGGCAGGTAAACGAAAACTCTAATATGACCTATTCAATACAAGGATTGAATAACTACATTTCTTCTAACATAAGTAAAAATTACTGGCTTAATAAGATTTACACTCCGGCAATCAGGAATTCCCATCAAAACGGAGACCTTCATATCCATGATTTAAACATGATAAGCGTTTATTGTGTGGGCTGGGATTTAAAAGACCTGTTATCGGAAGGTTTCACCGGAGTGGACGGTAAGGTTAAATGCGCTCCGCCAAAGCATTTCAGAACCGCTTTAGGTCAAATTGTGAACTTCCTGTACACAATGCAGGGTGAGTCTGCGGGCGCGCAAGCCTTCTCTAACTTTGATACGCTTTTGGCTCCGTACATTAAATACGACGGACTGGATTACGAGCAGGTAAAACAAGCTATGCAAGAGTTTGTTTTCAACTTGAACGTACCTACAAGGACAGGCTTCCAAACCCCGTTTACGAATATAACAATGGATTTAAAAGTTCCAAGCTATTATGCAAATCAGGCTGTAATTATCGGCGATGAAATTAAAGAAGAAACTTACAGCGAATTTCAGAACGAAATGAATATTATAAACAAAGCATATTTTGAAATAATGATGAAAGGCGATAATTCAGGTCAGGTATTTACTTTTCCCATCCCTACCTACAATATTACAAAAGATTTCGATTGGGAGAATCCGCAGCTTGACGGACTATGGGAAATGTCTGCAAAATACGGCATACCATACTTCTCAAACTTCATTAATTCTGATATGAGCCCGGAAGATGCACGTTCTATGTGCTGCAGATTGAGAATTGACAACAGAGAACTTGAATACAGGGGCGGCGGATTGTTTGGTTCCAACCCTCTGACAGGTTCAATCGGCGTTGTTACAATCAATATGCCGAGAATCGGGCATCTTGCAAAAAGTGAAAGAGAGTTCTTTGCACTCTTAAGTGAAAGAATGGAGATAGCAAAAGAAAGTCTTGAAATCAAAAGAAAAATTCTTGAAGAATATACAGAAAAAGATCTTTATCCATACACAAAATTCTACTTAAAGGACATAAAAGCACGCTATGGAGTATTTTGGAAAAACCACTTCTCTACAATCGGGCTTGTAGGTATGAATGAAGCTTGTACTAACTTCTTAAACAAAGATATCGGGACAAACGAAGGTAGGAAATTCGCTCTTAAAGTTATGGATTTTATGAGAAACAAAATTAAACAATTCCAAAAAGAAACCCATAACAACTATAATTTGGAAGCAACTCCTGCGGAAGGCACTTCATACAGGCTTGCAAAACTTGATAAGCAGTTCTTCTCTAAAATTCAATGTGCAAACGACCTTGAATACGAAAACTTCAGTGCAAAACCGTTCTATACAAACTCTACTCACCTGCCTATCAATTATTCTGATGACATATTTGAAGTACTTGATTTACAAGATGAGCTGCAAACTAAATATACAGGCGGTACTGTAGTTCACATCTTTGGCGGAGAAAGAATTTACGACTTGAACGTAATGAAGAATCTTGTTAAAAAAGTTTGTGAAAATTATGCGCTGCCATATTTTACCTTCTCACCGACTTTCAGCAGCTGCCATGAACACGGGTATCTTGCGGGTGAACACTTTAAATGCCCTAAATGCGGCAATGATTGTGAAGTATTCTCAAGAGTTGTGGGCTACATAAGACCTGTTAACCAGTGGAATGAAGGTAAAAGGAGCGAATATAAAATGAGAAAGACTTATAAAGTGGAATGCAAATAAATGGTCTTCAAAAATCATCTCTGATAGATTATCCGTCTAAAATCGCAGCTGTAGTGTTTACACAAGGCTGCAATTTTAGATGCGGCTACTGTCATAACCCTGCGCTTGTACAGCCAAATAAACTTGAGCTGAAAAACGAAAAAGAAATATTAGAGTTTTTGAAATCAAGGGTAAACAAAATAGACGGAGTTGTAATTTCAGGCGGTGAACCGACTTTGCAGAAGGATTTGCCGGCTTTTGTAAAGAAGGTAAAAGAAATGGGCTTTGCCGTAAAACTTGATACAAACGGTACAAACCCCAATATGGCGGAAAAACTTCTTGAGCAGCAATTTATAGACTATATAGCAATGGACATCAAGGCTCCTATTGAAAAATACAGCTTGATTACCAATACCAAAGTTAATGAAGTTAATATTTTAAGAAGTATAGGACTTGTGAAGCAGCTGGCTGACAACGGAGAATTCAGAACAACCGTTGTAAAATCCCGACTGGGATTTGATGATTTTGAGAAAATAGGTGAAATGATAGAAGGTGCTTCGAACTATTACTTGCAAAAATTCCTGCCTGATATTACACTAGACCCTTCTTTTATAAACGAAACAACTTACAGTGATGCCGAATTTATAACCATTAAAAATAATATGAAGCAATACGTCAAAAACGTTGTTATAAGAGGATAAATTTGAAGTTAACGGCTCAGGGGCTGAAAATTAATCCACTCCGCTTATTATAACGCTTAGAACAGAGAAAACTAATGCGCCGAGAAACGCCGACCAAAATCCCACAATTTGAAACCCCGGAACTAATTTGGCTGCTAAAAGCATCATAAGAGCGTTAACTACAAGTGTAAACAGTCCCAACGTTAAAATATTGATAGGTAAAGTTAACAAAATCAACAAAGGTTTTATAACAGCATTTATAAGGCCTATAACCACTGCAGCTAAAAGCGCCGTGCTAAAACCCGCAATACTAATTCCCGGAACAATCCAGGCAATAAGTAACAAAGCTAAGGCATACAAAACCCATTTTAATAGCAATTCCATAGTTAATTTCTCCAAGTCTTAATATGTTACAAATATATGATTAAATATAAAATATCTCATTACCTGATGGCATTATATTTATATTATAAGAATAATTTTTTTAAAAACCTTCAAAACAATTTCTTCGGGTAATTTAAAATGAACGAATGATTTTTGCCGTATTGTAAACTATTGTAAATATTCTTTTAAAAAAGCTAAAGTTTTCCCCAAAATAGCCGAATACAATATTACGGTCGAAAAATCAGGGGTTGAAATGTCAGTTAATTTTTCAAACATTAACACCAATATAGGAACTACCTACACAGGTATCGTCACAGGGGCTGAGCTTGAAAGTGTATCAAGAGAAATCTTCGGAGAATCAAAAATTCAAGTAAATCCTCAGGTGCAAACTACGCAGCAAACAACTGTTGCCCCTCAGGTAAACACCCAAATTACTCCTCTTGAGCAACAAACCCAAATTAATGTTTATGAAAAAGGCGCTCAAATTGATGTAACTCAAAAAGTTGCTCAGGCAAAAGCTGATTTTAATGTTCAACTATCCCCTCAGGCGCTTCAAAATATTGAAGCATTGAAATCTTTGGCAATCACTCAATTTATGCAAACTCATAAAATTGTAGACGGCAAGATTTTTATACCTGCAGATAATGTAGTTAAAAAATCAGATGTGGAAACAGCTTTTGCTCTTAAATCACCAACTACCACTCAAAATGCCTTCTCTCTTGAAAAAGACAGAAAAGGCGGAAATCCTTTTGCTTATACAAAAATAATAAAACTTGATAACGAAGATGAAGAAACAGAAACTAAGTCTGTAAACTTCTTCGCATAAAAGAATTTAAAAAGCATTCTATCCAACTTAACCATCCGGGCATTATCCCCGGATTTTTTATGTTAAAATTGAAAAAGCAGTCAGATTAATTAAGGTAAAAAATGAAAGTATTTAACTCGTATTCCCGGCAGTTAGAAGATTTAATCCCCTTAGAGGAAAATAAAATTACAATGTACGTTTGCGGTCCTACCGTGTACGATTTGCCGCACCTCGGGCATGCCAGATGTTACATTACATGGGATGTTGTGTTCAGATACTTGAAGTTCAGGGGCTATGATGTTACATACGCAAGAAATATTACAGACGTTGATGACAAAATAATTAACAAGGCAAAATCCCAAAATACCACGCCTAAAGCAATTGCAGAAGAATTTACAAAAGAATTTCATAAAAGCATGAAGGCGCTGAACCTTCTTGAACCTACCATAGAACCTAAAGCTACGGAAAACATAGACGCAATGCTTGAGATAATTAATATCCTGGTAGAAAAAGGGGTTGCTTATGAAAAAGAAGGCGATGTTTACTTTAAAGTAGATAAATTCCCTAAATACGGTAATCTTTCCGGGCAAAATATTAAAGATTTAGAGGCAGGCGCAAGAGTAGAAGCATCAGGCATTAAGGAGAACGCACTTGATTTTGCAATGTGGAAAAAAGCAAAGGATGAAGATGAAATTTCTTGGGACAGCCCATACGGTAAAGGTCGTCCGGGTTGGCATATAGAGTGTTCAGCTATGGCAAAGGGATATCTTGGGAATACTATCGATATCCATGCGGGCGGGGCTGATTTATTGTTCCCCCATCACGAAAATGAAATCGCACAGTCTGAATGTGCTTGTGGAAAGCCTTTCGCAAGATACTGGCTGCACAACGGTTTTGTAACTATAAATAATGAAAAGATGTCAAAATCATTGGGGAATTTTACATCGATAAATAAACTTCTTGAATCTTACGACGCTAACACAATTAAGTTATTCATATTAACAAATCACTACAGACAGCCCGTTGAATTTTCTCAGGAATCTTTAGAATCGGCAAAGGCCGGCATTCAAAGATTGAAAAATGCAGTTAATGACTTGAAAACAGCGCTTAATATAAAGGAATTTTCACCGCCGTCAGCTGATAATAAACATATACAACAGTTTATAGAAGCAATGGATAGTGATTTTAATACATCAAAGGCGCTTTCCGTATTTTTTGAGCTTGCTAATTTAGCTCAAAAAGAAAAAGAAACCGATAAAGAAAAAGCGTTTGAATATATTTCAACTCTGGTTTATTTATCTGATGTTTTAGGCTTTAATCTTACTGAAGTTAAGTCTATCGATAATGATTTAACAGAAAAATTAATGAACCTTATTATTGGTATCAGAAAACTTGCAAGGGAAGAAAAAAATTGGATAATATCTGATAAAATACGTGATGAACTTAATGCTATCGGTATAACCCTTAAAGATAATAAAGATGGCGCTACGGTTTTTGAAATAAAATAATTTGTCGCTTTTCCATAGTCTCAGCATTCGATTTCTCTATATCTTTTTTTATAAGATAATGTATAATAAATTTTAATACTAGCTGAAAATACAAAATATGAAAGTAAGAAAACGAGTAATATATAAAAGAATATTGCTATATCTTATATTATTAGCGGTGATTTTATCTGTTTTTATTTCCGTACAATTTTCGCCGATATATGAGGGTGTTTTTATCATATTATTGGCAGGTTACCTTACTTTGACTTTAATCCAAAAAGATTATCTCTTAATGAAGCTGTCAATAAAGACGGAAAACCAAAAACAGGTTATTGATAATATTACCAAGTACAGTACAGATATATTTCTTTATAAGGATAAAAATTTTAATATTATATTTTATAACTCTACTTTTCTTAATTTACTTGGTTTTACGGAAGAAGAAAACAAAAAATTAGTCGGTAAAAATGATTTTGAGCTTTTTTCTAAAAATCTTGCGCTTCTTATACGTAAATATGACAAAAGGGTAATAAAAAAATCAGAAACAGTAAGGTATAAATTCAAATCAGACTTAGGTGTTACACATGATGTAGTGTCAGCTCCCATTATAAAAAATAAAAAAGTTACCGGAATTATCAGTGTAATCAGAAATATTTCACGGCAGGAAACTTTTCGTCTGGAGCTTGAAACAAAACAAAAAGAGTTAGAAAGTATTCTGGATAACCTGCCTATTATTGCTATTCTCAAAGATTTGCAAGGTAATTATATATGCGTTAATCAGAACTTTAAGGAAACAATGGGCTGCAATGTTATTGATCCGGATAATTTCCCTGCAGCGTTTTATTCACTGCAGGATATGGATGCAATATTGAGGGAAGACAGAGAAGTTATAGAAACTAAAAAAGGATTAATACTTACAAAGCAGCTGCCAATTTCAAAAGATATAAAAGTATGGTATCAGATTGTTAAAATACCGATTTTTAATCAAGACGGAGACGTTGATAAAATTGCGGTATTCCTAAAAAATATAGACGATGAGAAAAAAATAGAAGAACAAAAGAATACTTTTGTTGCAACATTAACTCATGATTTGAAAAATCCTACCCTCGCCCAAATAAGAGCTTTAGAGTTATTTAGCAAAGGAAGCTTTGGGAATGTTACCCCTAAACAAACAGAAATCATTCAACAATTGCTCAATTCATGCAAATACATGCTCAGTATGATTATGACTATTTTAGATTCATACAGGTACGAAGACGGTAACATAGTGCTTAATATTGAAGAATTTAATTTAGCGGAACTGGTAGAGGAAGTATACAACGAGCTTACGTGTCTTGCTAACGAAAGGAAACAGGGTATAATGATTAAACAGCCCGAAGAAGCAAATATTTGGGCGGATAAATTACAGTTAAAAAGAGTTATCTCAAACTTATTATCAAACACTATTAACCATGGCAAAGAGGAAACCAAAATTAAAATTCTTCTGGAAAATAAAAACAAGGAAATAGCGCTTAAAATAGTAAACCAAGGAGAGCATATACCTCAAGAACAATTAAACACTATTTTTGATAAGTATGTATCAAAAACCTCAGTATTTAATAAAATAAGCTCCGGATTGGGTTTATATCTTACACGTAAAATTATTCAATCCCATAACGGACACATATTTGCAGAAAGTACCCTTGACGGTTGTAATACATTTGGTTTTATTATTGATAAAAGTATTAACAAAAACGAATTGGTACTTGAAAATATTTCAGAATAAAATTATGATTGATTAGTAACTAACACAAGCGGGTAATTTAATATGTATCAAGTATATGTCGAAACAAAAGGTGCTTTTGCTCCTGATTTATTGGGTGAATTTTCCGACCTTGAAGAGGCTCGGGAGCAAGCTAAAAAAGCTAAACAAGAGAACCTTGATCTAACTTATCTTATTGAAAAAACAGACGGCACATTTGATAGCTACGGCGAATTATTAACCACATTTATCGAAAGAGGCTAAACCATAAATGAACTTCGTATGCTATAATTAGACGGTTAATTTATGGAGGTTTTGTTATGCTTCAGGTAAGAAATATTCTTTTTAAATCATTTTTACTGGCAATATTGTTGCTTATTATTTCCAATTTACTTTACTCTTTTAATTCTGATTTCTTCTTTGCTATGTTTGAAAAATATTATTTTATAAAACCCGAACAAGCGGCAGAAATGGTCTTTTTCTTATACGGAATAATCAAAATTATCGCTGTATTTTTATTCTTAATCCCTGCCATAGCAATTCATATGAATGAACATTGTAAATGCTGCAGAGAAAAACAGGATTAAACCGGTAGAAAATAATATAAAATAGAATTATAAGTCTTATGTCATATTGGGGTGAAGCAAGCTACTTAAAATACAAAAAAGTAGAAGGTCGGTTGGGTTTTAACCCAACAAAATATTCTGTGACGCCTATACAAAAAAAGAGCCTTAACAGCTCCTTTTTTCAATGGTACCCCGACAATACACAGTTAGAAAAATTTCCACTACGGTCGGAAAAAATATTTACCCCCAGGGGAATTCGAATCCCCGTCTCCACCGTGAAAGGGTGATGTCCTAGGCCTCTAGACGATGGGGGCATATTTGCCTTCACAGTTATTAAATTATCAAAAGCATAAAACATAGTCAACTACTTTTTATCGAGGTTAAATAGTTTATTAGCGTTTCGGGTGGTTGTTTCTGCAACCTCATCAAGGCTTATTCCTCTTAGTTCAGCTATTACAGAGGCAATAATAGGGATATACATCGGTGAATTAACGCTTCCACGGTATGGATGCGGCGCTAAATAAGGTGAGTCGGTTTCTAACAATAAGTAGTTTATATCAATATTTTTCGCTACCTCTTTAGGTTTTAGCGCATTTTTGAAGGTTACCGGCCCTCCTATTGCAATATAAAAGCCTTCCTTTACACATTGCAGCGCAAATTCGCTGCTGCCCGAAAAGCAATGCATTACAACCCCGACCTGAGCCGCATTGGTTTCTTTTAAGATATTAAATGTATCAAGATGTGCTTCTCTGTCGTGGACAATTACAGGTTTTTTAAGCTCTTTAGCAAGCCTTATTTGTTCTCTGAAAACATGTTTCTGCACATCATTAAATGTTTTGTCCCAGTAGTAATCAAGCCCGATTTCACCTACGGCAACAATTTTTTCATGTTGGGCAAGATTTTTAAAATACTCATAGCTCGTACCATCCCATGTTTTAGCTTCTGAAGGATGTACTCCCAATGCTCCGTAAAACATATCGTATTTTTCTGTCAGCTCTATAATCCTTCGGGAATTGTCTTTATTAACTCCGGGGAGAATAACTTTTTTAATGCCGTTTTTTTTCAGCTCTTCTATCAAATCAGGCATGCTGTCTTTGAATTCATCAAAATCCAAATGAGCATGGGTATCTATAAATGTACTCATTGCATCCTCTTTTTAGTAAGGGTGTTTCTTAAAAATCATTTTATAAAGCCCTTCTCTATAATATAAGTCTATCTCAAAAAAATCCCCGTAGAGGTCATAAGCTAATACTTTTGTTTCATAATACTGGGTTTGAAACTCATATCTGTCGCGAATCTGATACCATTTTTTAGGAGGTTTTTGATAAGCCAGTTTTTTATTTATAATTTCATGCTCAAAAATAGGCACTACATTCTTGACTTTTCCGCTTTCTTTAAACAAAACAACTTTCTTTTTATCATATTCACGAGGGGTCAAAAGATAATATCCCTGCTCTATAGTCTGATTTGCAACATACATTTTCTCTGTAACTCTCAACAGCGGATAGGGCGAAAAGTGTAGTTTTTGTGCATCGTAATATTCATCCGGGTCAATCTGGTCTATAAATTTAACCTGGGCATTTTGAAGGTTCTTGAATATTTCTTCGTAGTGATAGTCAGCTTTAGGCTGAGTATTCTTTACTTTATACTCTTCAATTTCTTCTTCTTTTGAAGGCTTCTTAGTTTTTGTTTTCTTATGTTTTAAAGTGACTTCAGGGTTTTGGATATCTTCGTTAATTTGCTCTTCTGTAGGTATTTTGTTATTTTCTGTATTTTCATTGTCCTGATTTTCAACAGGAGGCTCATCTATTCCAAAAAAATCATGCGGTAAATTTTCGGCGAATGACGACAGCTGCAAAATAAGTATTAAAACCAATGTAATTACTAATTTCTTCATACTATACATGTTACTTATTTTACAGCTAAATGCAAATTTATTTACTTAAGAAGCAATTTTTTCTGAGAGATTTACTTTATTTATTTAGGTAAGGAAAAATAAGGTATAAGGGTAGGCATGTCAGCAGTATCAGCAGTAGCACCACCAATATCAAGTCAAGTCGGTACATTAACTAATGTCGGCGGCAAAGTTTTTACATTCCTTGACGGAACTTGGGCAAAAGCTTATGGGCTTGAACTGTATAATGCGCGTAAAGCCGGAGCTCTAAAGGATTTTCACTGGATAGATACATATAAAAACATAACGGCAGAAAAAATGGCTGTACAACATCCAGGGTTCTTCGCAACCATAAAAGGTGGCTTGAAGAAGCTTGTTGGTAAAAAAAGCGGACTTGGAGGGACAAAAATAATTACAGGAACTCAAGTCGAAGTCAGGGCAGCTGCCAAATCTGCGATGAAAACAGCGTATAAAGAAGCTATGCAAAATGTAGCCGAAGGTACTACAAGGGAAGCAGCAAAACAGCAAGCAATGCGGGCAGCCAGAGTGGCAGGAAAAGCTGCTGCAAAAACAGCTCAAGCTGCTGCAAAAACAGCCCAGGCTGCTGCAAAAACAGGTCAGGCTGCTGCAAAAACAGGTCAAGCCGTTGCAAAAACGGGCCAAGCTGCTGCCAAAACAGGCTTTTTCTCGAAATTATTTGGCACTATAGGCAAAAAACTCGGGCCAATCTTAATTGCAGGCGTGACATTATTTAGCATGTATCAGGGCTACAAAGAAGGCGGAGTAGTAGAAGCGCTTAAGGAAGGCATAAAAGGTATTGCAAGTGTGGCATTCTTCTCCTTATCCATAGCTTTGGCTACAGCAGTACTTGGACCTGTAGCACTACCGTTTGCATTCCTCATAGGTATTGGCGGTTGCATGATCGGAGATAAAATCATGAGCTGTATTTTGGGTAAAAGCATAGCGACCCAAAAAGCTGAGTTGGCTGAAAAACAGGAAAAAGAAGTTAAAAAACAAGCATCAGCAAATGGGGCAAATAACTTGAATACAAATAATATCTATGCTGCTTTAGCGCAAATAGATCCGGTTCTTGCCGCAAAAATGGCACGAGATAACAACTATTACAATAATCCGTATATGCCCGGTAATATAAATGGCAATGCTCTCTACGCTTAAGGCTAGTTGAATTATTTTCTGTCTAAAACTTCTATAAGGTGATAGCCAAATTGTGTCTTCACAGGGTCTGATACTGTATTTACAGGCAATGTAAATGATGCTTTGTCAAATTCAGGCACCATCTGACCTCTTGTGAAATATCCCAAATCACCGCCGTTTTTACCCGAAGGGCATTTTGAGTATTTTTCCGCTGCTTGTGCAAAAGTAATCTTGCCGCTTTCTATTTGCTGCTTGACATTTATTGCTTCATCGTATGACGGTACGAGTATATGTGCAGCTCTGACTGAGGTTGCTTCAGGTTGCTTTTGGTAAAGTGCCTTTGACTGTGTTTCGTTGTTATCCATAAAAACTCCTAAAAATAATGTAAACATAATAATTAAAAATAAGTTTAAAACTTTTTTCATAATAGTTACCCCCTTCTTGTAAACAGATAAATAATGTTTGCCTTTTTATTGAATATAACTAATATTAAAATTTTGTCAACAAAATTATCTTAACTATTATTTATCGTTGAAGGAAAAAGACTGCTCAATATTTAATGTAAAGACAATTCCGTTTCCACGTTCGTTAAAAACAGACTGGCTTTTTATAGCTTCAATAATTTGAGGTGCATCTTCAACGGGCGTTAATATAAGAAGCATTTCTTTTTCCGGCGCTAATCTGACGCCAAAGAATATTGCATCCTCTTCTGTTCCCGTACCTCTTGCTCCGATAATCGTACCTCCCTGCGCACCTGCCTGGCGTGCCACTGACATTAATTCTTCGGTATGAATGCGGTTAACTATGGTTACGATTAATTTCATTTCCGGTTCCATTTTTGTGCTCCTGTCTGAAGTAAATACCTTAAATAACAATACGGTAATTTTAAGACTACGGTCTTGCAATGCAGTATTTGATATTGCATTAATAATTTTACATGGGTCAGAGTTTATTATGCTCAATAAAATACATTGCGAATCATAATAGACGCTTTCTCCTTTTTCGTCATGAACTTCCCCCAGCAGCCTTGTGCAGCCTGATACTCCCGCTTTCCTCATTACATCAAGGACATAATCGCCATAGTCCTCGTTTACGGCGACCGCTAAAAGTTTGGTTGTATCGGGAAAATCATTCATGTCTTGCTCCTTGTGTACTTTTTTACATAAATAAGTAAATAGAAACTGCTCCGGTAATCGTCAAAATAACAGTGTAAGGTAACGCAAGCTTTATCATTTGCCAATAAGATAAATCTACCAAAGGAGCAATGGAAGAGGTGAGGAGGAATAAAAGTGCGGCATGACCGTTAGGAGTAGCCATTGCCGGTATATTCGTACCCATATTAACCACAACTGCAAGCTTTTCATACCGTTCATACGAAAATAAGCCTTCTTCATAAGCCCCTTCCATTCCGTTAATAAATACCGACGCAATAAAAACATTATCGCTGACCAAAGAGAGCATCCCGTTAATAAAATACAATGCAAGCAGTTGAATTGTTCCGCTAAAATTAAACACCCAGCCAATAAGCGGTTTTATAAGGTTTTGGTCGTGAACTACGGCAAGAATAGCAAAGAAAATCGCAATCAATAAGACAAAAGGCATGGCATTGTTAAAAGCTTCCGCAAAATCATGTTCTTTGGTTAAGCCTTTAAATGCTGACATAATTATAATAAGCGCAATACCGACAAGCCCGACCTCAGCCAAATGAAATGCAAGCGCGAAGATAAGTAAAAAAGCTACCGTTCCTTGAAGTATATATGTAAATAAAGTCTGCTTGGTCATTTTTATAAATTTCGATTCAAATTCTTTTGATATGGCATTATAAGCTTTTTGCGGTAATTGGTGGCCAAACCCCGGGAACTTTACGGTTTCTAAAATCGGACATAACATAAAACCTACAATAGCAACAGGTACAGATATAACAGAGCAGTGATGAAAAAAGTCTGCAAAAGACCAGCCCATTTTTGTTGCAATTATCATGTTATGCGGCTCTCCTACAATAGTCATTGTGCCGCCTAAAACAGTACCTATAGCGCCGTGCATGATTATATTACGCAAAAATCCTTTAAATTCTTCCATTTCTTTATGAGAGTCTTCTATCTTGGAATACTCACCTGCAACGCTGTGGTATATAGCAAAGAAATTAAAACAAACAGCAATAATTACTGCCATCAATGCCAACGCATCAAGAAACGCCGATAAAGCTGCGCATATAAAGCAAAATGTAAAAGATAACAATTGCTTGTTTTTAACGGTTGTAAAAAGTTTTGCAAATACAAGGAAAACTATGTCTTTTAAATAATATATACCCGCAACCATAAATATTAGAAGCAAAATTGTGGGTAAATTCACAGATACTTCATGATATACGCTTGCCGGGTTAGTAAGACCTATAATTACCGCTTCCAGCGCTAAAAGTCCGCCTGATGGTATCGGATAACACTTTAACGCCAAAGCTAAAGTGAAAATAAACTCTAATAATAACATCCAACCTGCTAAAAACGGACTGACAAAGAAAAATACTATAGGATTAATTATTAAAAAAGCTAATATTATAATTTTATACCATTGCGGTGTTTTTCCCAGAAAACTATTTATAAAAATTTTAAACATTTATCTTTTTACTTCCTAACGAATTGTTTTTTCTCTTTATCCCATTTTCAATAATATCATACAAACAGGCTTTCTGTAAAATTATAAAGCATTTTAAGCGACGTACCGCCGCTGTTGACAAGCCACATGAGCTTTACAGCTAAGAATATCCCTTGGGGGAGTAACATGCCGTGTGAGAGACATGGTTAGCAGCCTTAAAAAATTGGAGGATGTAGTTCTGGCAGCAAAAGCTTATCACGTCATGCTGAACTTGTTTCAGCATCGCATGGTCGTGCCTAGTTTATATCAAATTATTTTTTCATATAAATCTTCAAATGTTGAATTAAAATCTTTGATTAAATTTATTTTCCACTGTCTATGCCATCTTTTTAATTGTTTTTCTCTTGCAATTGCACTCTCAATATCACCCGCAATTTCATAATAAATAAGCTTATTCAGATTATATTGTTTAGAAAAGCCGCCTTCTGCTACTTTATTTTTATGTTCCCAAATACGCTTTACAAGATCAGAAGTAACACCTATATAAAAGACTTTATTATATTTATTAGTCAATATGTAAACATAAGAATCTTTTTTCATAATTAGCTTATTTTATCATAAATGCGTACAACAATGCGATCCTGAAACAAGTTCAGGATGACATTACTTTTTTTATATACATAAACGGGGCTAGGTAAAATGCAAAAATGGAGCGTACGAGACTCGCTTGAGCTGTTGGTGAGTATCACGAAGCCTACAGCTCAGGATACCCCTTGCGGGTAGAACTCGGTATGTTACGACCTTCGGGAGTAACATACTGTGAGAGTCAAAAACATAAGTCGTAAAATGTACAAATGGAGCGTACGAGACTCGCTTGAGCTGTTGGTGAGTATCACGAAGCCTACAGCTCAGGATACCCCTTGCGGGTAGAACTCGGTATGTTACGACCTTCGGGAGTAACATACTGTGAGAGTCAAAA
>JAQVHS010000007.1:23880-24174 GCA_028696075.1 Candidatus Gastranaerophilales bacterium | reverse complement strand
ACATAAGTCGTAAAATGTACAAATGGAGCGTACGAGACTCGAACTCGTGACCCCAACACTGCCAGTGTTGTGCGCTACCAACTGCGCTAACGCCCCAAAAATTATTCTGTTTTCAACGATGGAATGTTAGCGCAGTTGGTAATATCTAAATGCCTTCGCATCTGCTTCGGCTTGGCGCTAACGCCCCAAAAATTATTCTGTTTTCAACGATGGAATGTTAGCGCAGTTGGTAATATCTAAATGCCTTCGCATCTGCTTCGGCTTGGCGCTAACGCCCCAAAAATTATTCTGTTT
>JAQVHS010000007.1:0-23780 GCA_028696075.1 Candidatus Gastranaerophilales bacterium | reverse complement strand
CGGCTTGGCGCTAACGCCCCAAAAATTATTCTGTTTTCAACGATGGAATGTTAGCGCAGTTGGTAATATCTAAATGCCTTCGCATCTGCTTCGGCTTGGCGCTAACGCCCCAAAAATTATTCTGTTTTCAACGATGGAATGTTAGCGCAGTTGGTAATATCTAAATGCCTTCGCATCTGCTCCGGCTTGGCGCTAACGCCCCAAAAATTATTCTGTTTTCAACGATGGAATGTTAGCGCAGTTGGTAATATCTAAATGCCTTCGCATCTGCTTCGGCTTGGCGCTAACGCCCCAAAAATTATTCTGTTTTCAATGATGGAATGTTAGCGCAGTTGGTAATATCTAAATGCCTTCGCATCTGCTCCGGCTTGGCGCTAACGCCCAATTTGTTTAGCCTTGATTAATCCAAATATAGCATAAAACTTTTAATTATTACAAGACAAACTTGCATTATTAGATAAAAAACTATACTATATCATTAGAAGGGTAAGCACTTTCAAGGTTTAATTATGAGTAATGAGATATCAAAAGAAGAAGAACTGATAAGCGAAGGTTTATCGCATTCAAAAGCGCAGTTATTTGATTTGGCAAAAGAAGCTTTTTTAAAAGTATTGGAAATTAACCCCCAAAATGCAATGGCACATAACGAACTCGGGTTAATCTATGCCTATAGTAACAGATCGGATAAAGCTATAACATGTTTTGAAAGCGCCATTCAATATGATGATAGGTTCTTCAAGCCGTATAATAATCTTGCATTAATTTATAAAAATGAAAAAGATTATCCTAAGGCACTCGAATATTTTTCAAAGGCCATATCTTTAGCGCCGGCAAACTATCAAATCCTGAACAATTTCGGAGAACTTTATCTGAGTTTAGGCAGATATGACGATGCATTGGGTTGTTTTTTAAAGTCCGCTGCCATTAAAACAGAAGACAGCCTTATTTATTTTAAAATAGCAACGTGTTATTACGGTAAACAAATGCTGAATGATGCCGTGATTTATTTTGAAAAAGCCATTTCTTTAAATGACAAAGTAGCAGAATATTACAGCGAATTAGGCAGGGCTTACTACAAATTAAAAAATGTAGACAAGGCAAAAGAAAATCTTGAAAAATCTATAGATATAAACCCCGAAAATGAATGGGCTTATTCTAACTTGGGCAATATTTATTTTTATCATTACGACAAACTTGATGTTGCTTATGAGTATTATAAAAAAGCCTATTTTCTAAATCCAAATTACGGTTGGGCATCTTATAACCTTGGTAATATTATGATTATAAAGAATAATTATGAAGACGCGCTAAAATATTATTCCCAAGCATATGAAATCAACCCTAACAATTCTTTATTTATGAATGAACTTGCGAGGGCAAATTATAAGTCGGGTAATGTTGATGAAGCCTTAGAGCTTTGGCAAAAAACTATCGCAGTTGATTCATCTAATGAATGGGCTTATTCTAATTTGGGTAATTTGTATCTGCATCAGAAAAAAGACCCCGCAAAAGCTATCGAATATTATACAAAAGCTTTAGCCATTAACCCCAATAACGGTTGGGCGTACTACAATTTAGCAAATACTTACTATCATCAAAATGATATTCAAAATGCTAAATCCTTCATTATTAAAGCACTGGAATTTTCAAACGATAATGACCATTTTAAATTACTACACAACAAAATAACAGAAAAAGATGAGTAACGAACAGCAGCATAAAAAACCATTTCATAGTTTTATTATCAGGCTTATTTTTTACCCTTTTGTAGCCTTTTTAGCTTTATATATTATTGCTCATGAGGACATCAACAATCATTTTTATATACAACAGGCAGAAAAATACTACGCCCAAGGCGCTTATGTAAAAGCTTATTTTGAATATAATAAAGCTTTTAATACCTCAAAAGATAACTCACAATATTTAAAAAATTATCTGGACACTATATCAAAATTCAAAAAAACATCAGAAATGCAATATGAGCTTCTGAAAATAAAAGAACGTTACCCAAGACCTGATACCGTTGATTTCATAGATAATATGCTTGCAAAAACAGGCAACGAAATCAAATACAAATACGAACCAAATTATTTAAGCAATGCCGTTATGGGTTCAAATATAATCCACTGGAATGCCGACCACCCTATAACAGTTTCTTTCAAAAATACAACCAAAGCCGAAATCCCGGAATATTACTCCAACGAAATGAAAAATGCATTTCAGAATTGGTCTAATAACACAGGGGAAGGGTTAAAGTTCGAATACATTGATGATTTTCAACGGGCAAATATAAAAATATCCTTCGTTGATAGTATATCGGGCGCTAATTGTTATAAGGGGCATAATTGTTCCGTAGTCTTAGCCCTCACAGAGCCGCAAATAACGGGCATGAAATTAACCGAGGTAAAAATATCATTCAGAACAAAAGATGTTGACGGATCTGATTTTACAAACAATCAGATTTTCAATATTTCAATGCACGAAATCGGACATGCATTAGGGATTTCGGGGCATAGTTTTAACCCAAGCGATGTAATGTTTCCTCTAAATAATGACGCCAGCTTATCTTCAAACGGCAGTGCTATTATGATTTCAAAAAAAGACCTTACACCGTACGACATAAACACAATAAGACTTTTGTACAAAATTCTTCCTGATATATCAAACAAAGACTATAACTTAAAACACAATCCTGATATGTATTATTCCCAAGTAGTGTTAGGGGATATTTCAAATATAACGGAACAAAAATTGCAGGAATCCAAAAATTATGTAGAAAAGGTTGCCCCTAATTTTATTTCATATATGGGTTTGGCAGAAGGCTATCATGCCAACAGGGATAATAAAAAAGCCATTGAGGTATTCTTTGACGCTCTTAGGTTTGCAAAAACCAATGAAGAACGATTCAGCGTATATTTTAATCTTGCGGTAGTAAATTATGAAATGGGCAACTACAAAGAAGCGCTTGATTTGGCTAATATAGCCTCTACATACTCAAGCGAAAGAGCAGTCGATGAAGTTAAAGCATATTGTTACATGGAAATGCATAATTACGATTCTGCAGAAATGTACCTTAAACAATTAGTTGAAAGCAATCCTGCAAACCCGATTTTTTCTGCTACACTTGTAAATATTTACTTTAAGAACCATCAATATTTGAAAGGGATTAGTGAATTAAAACGCATAAAGCAAACCGATAAAAAAGCTGTAGAAGATGAACATTTTGATAAATACAGGCTGCTTTTGAGTATTTTATAAGAGGAAAAATGAAAAATAACAATATTCACAATTTTATAGGCATTTCCATAGGAAAAGGAGCTTCCGATGATTCGGGAATTGCTGTCATTGATTCAAAAGACGAACTGATAAGAATAGACAAAGCTTATTCCATAGACGAATTAAAGTTGATAATAGACAACCTGAGCGGTAAGTCTAACTCTATTATTTGCATAGACATGCCCGAATACTACGAAATGTTAAACGGCAAATGGAGGATTGAATCAAAGCATTACAAATGTTTTAATCTGGAGCCCGACGACAATTTATCAGACTGGAAATATCGCTACTCAGACCGAGGAACCGGTTTATACAAGGATTTGCTTGATAAAAATTATAGGGTTTACAGGTATGACAGCGATTATACAAAAACCATACTAAATATCCACTCCTATATGAAAGACCGCTCACCCGCAGGCTGCAAGTTCTTGCAGCTGAATATAAAAGAAAAACTCGGTATTAAAAACCTGCCCTCTAATATGATGCCTATCTCGGTTTTAGATGCTATTTTAGGGGCTTATACCGCCAAAATTATTGCCTCTGGGACAAAAGACGAAGATTATCATTTTAACGCCGAGCATAAAGATATTCAAATTGTAAGCATAAAATAATTTTAAAGGTATAATAAAAAATATGCATATAGGAGAACATTTTTGAAAAAGTTTTTTTACGACACAAGTTTAAATTCCAAAAATATAGGCGGCGTAACCAAAACTATCTTCTATCTGTTTGATGCAATAAACAAAATTACTCCGGAATATAAAATATTAGGTATTCAGCGTAAAAAAACAGATTATCAACTACCTCCAAATGTTGAAACTCAGGTTATTGAATTCCCTTATGAATCAACATTATGGCGGAATACTATTTACCCTTATTTTGCTTTCAGAAATAAAGGTATCCCGTTTTATTTTCCCGTAAACGGCAATATCCCATCCTGGATGCCGTCTTCCACACCAATTATAACCACTTTTCATGATGTACTTCCGTTGGAGATTCCCGGTTTTTTCTCATCAGATAAAGAAGAAAAGAAGTACATAAGAAAGACACAAGCCGATATTGACCGTTCAGATTTAATTTTTACAATCAGCGAATATTCAAAAATACAACTTATGAAGCATTTCAATATTGATATAGAACCTGTGGTGCTGCTAAATGCGCCTACTATTAACCTTCTGCCCGAAAATATCCCCGAAAGCAGCGATAAAGGCAAGTATTTTTTGTTCAACGGCAGATATGACAAAAGAAAAGGTTTGGATAAACTAATAAAAGTATTTATTTACCTTCACACTACAAGAAAAACAGATGTAAAACTGTATATAACAGGAAATCCAAAATTTATAAGTGAAGAATTTGAAATGAATATGCGGATAGCACATCAATTGGGCGCTGTTCAGGAACTGGGGTTTGTTTCTGATGAAGAAATGGCATCGCTTTTAAAAAACTCCGTAGCAATGCTATACCCTTCAAGATATGAGGGTTTTGGGCTTCCGCCGTTAGAAGCAATGCAGGTAGGATGTCCTGTTGTTACAGAGTATTCTTCGGCTTTACCGGAGGTATGCGATGAGGCTGCCATATACGCTGAAGTTGATGAAACAGGCGAGTATGCACAATTATTGCTAAAACTCATTGAGGACTCAAATTATCGCAATCACTATATTTATAAAGGTTTTGAGAGGGTAAAGCACTTTTCCTGGGAAAAATCGGCACAAGTATTCATTGAAAATTTGGAAACTTTGAATGAAGAATAAAAAAGAAAAGGTATTTACCGTTATAAATTTAGGATGGCTTGGAGATACCCTTTTATCAAGTGTTTTATGTCAAGATATCAAACTTAATTATCCTGATTCAAAGGTTATTTTCATTGCATCAAAACCTTTTGAAGAAGTAGCCAAAGGCATGCATGGGGTTGATGAAGTTTTTGTTTATGACAAAAAACAAGAACACAAAGGGTTGTTAGGACCTTGGAAATTCGCAAAGAAATTTCCTTACAAAAATAAGGTTTATGCTTCATTCATTGTCCATGCACACGAAAGAAGCCTGCTTTTAAGCCTTGCGACAGGTTCAAAAATAAGAGTTTGTGCGCCGTTAAAAAATTCACCCCTCAATCTGTTTATAACTCATAAATTCAATTATACGCAAGAGCAGATAAGAAATACTTACAAAGCCAATTTTAATGCCTCATATCTTTCTTTGCTTACGGGCAAACCTCCCCAATCGAAGATGGGATTTTCTTACCCTCCCGAATATGATGAATATGCAAAAAAAATATTAGCGGACTTTAACCCTGAGAATGCCAAAATAATAGGGCTATGTCCTCTTGCTAAAGATGAATATCGCAGTCTGAGCGTTGATTTTGCAGCGGAATTTTTAACTCTGTGCAGCCAAAACTCTATAAAAATAATGCTTGTAGGAACAGGTAAAGCAGGCGATTTTGCAAAAGCACTGAGAGAAAAAACCGACATTGAGTTCCTTGATATGACAAATAAAACAACCATATTTGAGCTTAGTTCTCTGATTAACAATACGGATGTGTTTTTATCGGCAGACACCGGTCCTATGCACCTGTCTTACAGCATGGGACATAAAACAGTATGCTTGTTTTTCAATAAGCTTATGATTGAAGAGTGGGGACCAAAAAACTTTGCGAACGCCGTCATAATGTGCAATCCGGACGAAAAAATCACACCTGAGAATGCTCTTGAAAAGTGTTCGAATATACCGGTTTAACAGAAAATCCGCCCCGAAATGACGGAGCTTGAGCGCTATTCAACTCTTAAACTCTCACCTTTTCAACTATTAAGCAATAGAGTGCAGTCATAAAGGACACCTTATCCTAATTCTCAACGACTATTGTCTTTTCGTTAGTATGCGTTACGTAGCCTAACGGTGTATTAGGAGGTCTTTTAAGGTATTTTCTTTTTGTATAAATAACGCTGATTTTTTTATCATTTTTGGAGCTTGAATACCTGCCCGCCAGTTTCGCCGCTTTCAAGAGGATTTCGTCAGAAACAGACATACCTTTTTGATTAGGTTTGATTATCACATGCCCGCCGAAGGCGCCTTGTGCATGAAGCCACAAATCTTCCGCCGAAGCCAGCTTAGAGATTAAATAGTCATTTTGTTTATTGTTTTTGCCTATGTAGATAGCAAAACCGTCTTCTTGTACTTTTTCTATATCTATTTTATTGTCTTTCTTTTTTGATTGTTCTTTATTTGTCAAAAGGTTTATAGAAACAAGCTCCTCTTCTATCTGGTTTAAATCTTCAATATCAGCTGCAAACTCAAGCGAAGACTTTATGCCTGTAAGGTATTCTTTTTCCCCGTTATATTTTTGTATTAATGCTGCGTTAAATTTAACGCTTTTGTTTAGTTTGTTGTATAAGTTATAATATTTTTGCGCATTTTCATTAATTGATAATTCGGGTTTCAATGAAATTTCGAGATTTTCTTGTGTATAAATGTTTGCTGCCGTGATTTTAGGCTCAACTTTTAAAGAATACAAATTCGTCATCAATGTATCTGCTATTTCTTTATAATGCTTGGCTTTTTGCAGGGTTTTATCGAAATTGCCTATTTTTTCAAGTGCCGAATTTATTTTTTTTATCTCTTTATTTAAAACTTTTGCAATTTGATTTCTTTTTTTACAAAGTTCAAATTTATAAATATTACGTGAAAAATAAAAATCCACCATTTTATTTACGGTGTCAAATTTCGTATCGTAAGGAGAATAGATGGAAAATTCGCTTAAATCTTCTTTTACGGAGGGGCTTATTCTTTTGCCGTTTAACAAGTCGTTTAAATTATTATATATTTTGGCACAATCCTCACTACAATCAGCCAACAACTCTTTTGCAAGATGAACACTTATATCAAAAAACGTTTCGTTAAGCCAATTAGGCGAAATCAAAAATTCTTTGGTACAAAGCTTTAAAAAGTCTTCTTCGCCTATCTTTAGTATATTTAATCTGGAATGTTTCTTTGGATAAATATAAGGTAATAATCCTGCAAGTTCACGTTCTTTACTCTTTTCTTCCCCTACATTATGCATACAGCCCAAAATAATTTTAGAGGCGTTATTATAAAGAATTACGTTGCTGTGCTTCCCCATAAGCTCAACGGCTAAAACCAGCGGAATATGCTCACCCAAATCCCCGTAAGAGTTAAAGTGAAATTCAATTATTCTCTCGTGTTCAGGTTGTGTAATATCAAGAATTTTCACCCCTTCTAAATGTTTTCTCAAGAGCATACAGAACATTGGCGGAAATTGTGGTATCTGCAAAAACCTATAGTGTTTATTTTCTTCTTCAATAACTGAAATATGGGCTGAATTAGGGTTTATCGATATAAATAATTTGTACTGGGAAGCGTTGTTTCTAACGGTAAAGAGCAAATCCCTCCTGTTCAGCTGCTGAATTTTTTGAATTCTGCCATTTTTCAAAATAGGAATTATTTCATCAAGCTGAAACTTCAGGGTTAAAGAGTCAAGGTTAATCATAGATAACCTTATCAAGAGTATTCACAGCCTGTTTGTGGGCTTTTACATCATGAATACGCAAAATATTAACCCCGCAAGTAGTAAGATAAGAATTTAACGCTACATTGGCAAACTCTATATCAGCCAGGGTTTGTTCGGATAATCTTTGTACAAAAGATTTTCTTGAAATTCCGTATAAACAGGCAAAAGGTAAGGAACATACCTCTCTTGCATTTTTTATAAGTTCAATATTTTGCTCGGATGTTTTATTAAACCCTAACCCCGGGTCAAGAATTATACGGCTCTCTTTGATACCTGCATCAAGGCAGAGTTCTATTCTTCTGTTTAAGCCTTTTATGGTTTCATCTATAGCATTCTTGCCTTGTTTAATATCGTCATTAAAAGCTACTACTAAGACAGCATCATTTTGTGCAGCTGCGGATATCATATTTTTATCATTGAGCAAACCTGAAACATCATTAATAATATTAGCCCCTGCATCTATCGCAGCCTGAGCGGTTTTGGGATTTCTGGTATCAATACTTATAGGGGTTTTTGTATTAACGTCTCTTATTTTTTTTATAACCGGAATTACTCTTGAAATCTCTTCGTCGGATTCTATGGGTATAAAGTTAGGACGTGTGGATTCTCCGCCAATATCTATAATATCGGCCCCGTCCTGAACAAGCTTATTAAAATGTTCATATGCGCTTTCCGGTTCATAATACTTCCCGCCGTCGGAAAAAGAGTCAGGTGTAATATTAAGTATACCCATCAGATAAGTTCTGTGCCAATCAAATACAGTGTCATGAATTTTGAAAACTATTTTTTTTCTCACTAAAAACTCATCTATATTTTTTGCCAAAGTTTTCAGCCCGAATGGTTGTAATTTAAGTTTTGTTGATATTTTTTTTAATTGATTAGCCGTTGCAAATAAAATAACATCGCTACTTTTCACTTTACAGGTTACGATATAGCGGTGTGTAGCGCAATCTGTTCCCAGTGATAGTGCCGTTTGTTTTAAAATCATTGCCTGCGGAGGAGTTAAATTATAAATTTTCAAGATAAACGGCTTATATTTATGTTTCGCTACATCAAGGTAAGAGGATTCAAAGCCGATATCAACTAATTCCGAGCGTACATTAGATTCGTTGACTTTACGAATTATAAAAGTTTTATCCATAAGTAATACTCCCTAATTTATTTTGTAAATTCAGGTTTTTCAAATAATTTTATACGATTTAAAGGCCAAAATATGAAACAGGCTTTGCCTATTATGCGGCTTTCAGGTAAAAATCCCCAGAATCTTGCATCCTGGCTGTTTGCCCTGTTATCACCAAGCATAAAGTAATACCCTTTAGGCACAACCATAGGCCCGCAATACATATTTTTTGTACATTCAATGGTACGATTTTCATATAAATAAGGTTCATCGATTTTTTTATCATTCACGAATACTATGCTTCTGCCTGACTTTTTATCGCTGGTGATGAAAATTTTATCGCCGCCGACACCTATAACTCTTTTTATATAGGCATCTTTTTTGTCAAAAAAACCTATAAATCTTGTAAATTGTGACCAATAATCATTATCAAGTTTTTCAAAAGGAGGGTAAAATACCAATATATCACCCCTTTCGGGTTTGGTAAAATTAGCGGATATTTTTTCTATAAATACCCTATCCCCTTCCAGCAAAGTAGAGCGCATTGAAGCAGAAGGAATCCATCTCGGTTCGCCTATAAACCCCCGTATGATAACTACCAAAACAGTTACTACAATAATAGTTTCAATAAGTTCTTTTAAAAAACTTTTTATTTTGTATTTCATTAAATATCTCCCTGCCTTTAATCTATCATAAAGTATTTTTGAATACAAAGAATATTTACATATACAGTGTTTATAATCATCCGTCTAAGGTTTTTATATTAAATATAAATTAAAATTATTTTAGTTGCGTTATAAAAAGGAGTATATGATGGATAATATAAGAATTACCTACGATTTAATAAAGGCCCGTGAGTTTTTTATAAATAAAATATCCTTTACAATAGGACCTGTGGAGTTAAATTATTGGATAGAAACTAAAAAGAATATTCAGATTGTAGACGTGAGGACATTATCAGACTACATGGAAGGTCATATCCCGGGGGCTATTCACCTGGATGATGAAAAAATAGAAGATGGATTGAAATTTTTAGAAAAAGATAAAATAACAATAATCTATTGCTATAATATCTTATGCCAGCTTGCAGCCAAATGCGCTATTAAAGTGATTGAAAACGGATTCAGGTCAATGGAGCTTGAGGGCGGTTTCAAAGAATGGCAAAGGTATCATTATGAAATAGAAAAATAAGGTTGAAAATTTTTTTCTTACAACCTACTTTTTTGCCTGCATTTTAAGTTCTCGGTAAAGCTGATATGCCGCAGGAAAAGGTTCTAATGCACGCCCAAAAATATCCAGAGCATAGGCAATTGAAAGCCCATAGTTCGTAACAGGCACGCCTGCCTGTTTTGATTTTATTATTCTCGATAGAATTTCACGCCTGTTTGTCATGCAAGCACCGCAATGTATTATAAGCTTATACCCGGAAATGTCTTCAGGGAAGTCATGCCCTGAATAATGCACAAATTCAAGTTTTCCGCCTACATATCGGTTCAGCCATTTAGGGATTTTTATCGTACCTATATCATCGCCTATAGCGTGGTGCGTACAGGATTCGCATATCAGAATTTTATCGTTTGGTTTTAGATTTTCTATAGCAAGAGCGCCTCTAACAAACTCCTCTAAATCGCCTTTAAACCTTGCAAAAAGAATTGAAAAGGATGTCAGTTTAATATTTTCAGGCACATCTGCAGACACTTTTAAAAATGCTTGCGAATCCGTAATTACAATATGAGGAGGTTTGTTTAACCTGCCTAACGCTTCTTTTAAGTCAGATTCTTTAACGACCATAACCATAGAATCATTATCAAGCAAATCTCTTATAATTTGTACTTGGGGCAAGATAAGTCTGCCTTTTGGCGCTTCTAAATCGATAGGTACAACAAGAACAGCCATTTCACCGCTTGGGATTAAATCTGCTGCAATCATCGGAGGGGTTATAAATTCATCCGGGGCATTTTCTATAAGTTTTTGCTTAAGATTATCAATGCCAAAGCCTGTTTTTGCGGAAGTATGAACGATTGCAACCTTCAGGTTTTCAACCTCGGTTAACTTTTCATCAGAAATTGCGGCTAAATCAACTTTATTAAAAACCGCAATTATAGGAATCTTTCTTTTGGTAAATTCTTCATAAAGTTCTTTTTCAAAGCTGCTCCAGCCTGTTTGACCGGATACAATTAATGCAATGTCAATTCTGTCAAAGATTTGCATTGTTTTTTTGATTCTAAGCTCACCCAGTTTCCCCTCATCATCAATCCCTGCTGTATCAACAAAAAGAACGGGTCCTAAAGGTAAAAGCTCCATTGCTTTTTCCACAGGATCTGTAGTTGTACCCGCAACCTCTGAAACAATAGAAATATTCTGATGTGTTAAAGCGTTTAATATATTGGATTTACCGACATTTCGCTTTCCGAAAATCCCGATATGAAGCCTCATCCCCTTTGGTGTATTTTGCATTTTGCGCCTTTCTAAATCTGCCTGATCTTATTTATCATATCATTAATTTTAAACTAAAAAATCAATTTTAAGACATTGTGAATTTTTACAAACAAAAAAAGACCCTCTTGGAGGCTAAGAAGCTGGGAGGCGGAGAAATTATCATGCTGAGGAGCTAAACGAGCTCAGTATCTTATCGATTTTATGTTTAAACTTTAAGTTGCATAGAAGAAAAATATATCCTATAAGCACCACTAATGACTAAGCAATTTTTAAATAAAGAATGTTTTTATAAACTATAGGTAGTGAATTTTTATAGGGTTCTATGATACGCATATCTCAATTTAACAAACCACAAATAAGATTTATAAAAGAAAGTTTAGCACGAGAAGTTCCTTTGGGCGTGGATAAATGGGTTAAGACTGTTCTTAATAAACAATCCGTAAAAGCCGCAACGCAGGAACAAGTTACAATTCTTACTGTAGTAGCAAGATACTTTAGACGGATAAAAAATATTAATAATAAATGCGGAATTTTTGAAAAAATATTCGACGCACTAAAATATAATCCGTTTTTTAAAATAAAGTAAATTAATATAAACAAATCTCTACTGAAACTTAAAAACCTCACTTTATAAACAAAAAAAGACCCTCTTGGAGACTAAGAAGCTAGTAAGCTGAGAGGCTGGGATTAGCTTAAAGGTTATCAACTAAATTCAGGGTGAAAATTTTTTAAAATGGTGGCCCGTCTCGCTTTCCGAACCCTAGTGAGGAAATGTCAGACTTGACATAGGTTCGATTCCGAGACCATACTTTTTCACAAACAAAAAAGACTTCCTTCGGGAAGTCTTTTAAAATGGTGGCCCGTCTCGCTTTCCGAACCTCAGTGAGGAAATGTCAGGCTTGACATAGGTTCGATTCCGAGACCATACTTTTTCACAAACAAAAAAGACTTCCTTCGGGAAGTCTTTTAAAATGGTGGCCCGTCTCGCTTTCCGAACCCTAGTGAGGAAATGTCAGACTTGACATAGGTTCGATTCCGAGACCGTATTTTTTTACAAACAAAAAAAAGACCCTCTTAAATGAAAGTCTTTTTTTAAATGGTGGCCCGTCTCGGAATTGAACCAAGGACACGAGGATTTTCAGTCCTCTGCTCTACCAACTGAGCTAACGAGCCATTTTTTAGTTTTTTATATTTAATTATCAACGTTAGCTCAGTTGGTATTTAAACGGTGTCCGTAAACTCCCACCCGGCTAACGAGCCATTTTGTTTTTTATATTTAATTTTCAACGTTAGCTCAGTTGGTATTTAAACGGTGTCCGTAAACTCCCACCCGGCTAACGAGCCATTTTTTAGTTTTTTATATTTAATTTTCAACGTTAGCTCAGTTGGTATTTAAACGGTGTCCGTAAACTCCCACCCGGCTAACGAGCCATTTTATTTTTTATATTTAATTTTCAACGTTAGCTCAGTTGGTATTTAAACGGTGTCCGTAAAGTCCCACCCGGCTAACGAGCCATTTTATTTTTTATATTTAATTTTCAACGTTAGCTCAGTTGGTATTTAAACGGTGTCCGTAAACTCCCACCCGGCTAACGAGCCATATATTAAATTGTCAATGTTAACCCTAAACCCCACCCCTGCTAAAGGGACAAGATGTCTAACTTTCTTTAATATTACCTGCTAAATAAAATTAGTCAAACTGAAATTTTTGCAGAAAGTGTATCAAAATATTAATATAAGTAAATTTTTTGTTATTTACCGGGAAAAAGTGGTATAAAATATCTATATATCCCCGTTTTTATTCATTTGGAAAATTCAATGTCTATAAGTAATACAGGAAAAAAAGCATTTACGCTGGCTGAAACTATAATGACTTTGGTGATTGTAGGGTTGGTTGTTACGGCATCTATTCCCATATTTACCGAAAAGACTTTTGGCCCAAGGGCTTTGGATGACGACAGCAGGGTTTGGAGGTCTTGTACTGACAATAATAAGGGATTGTGTACGATGAAGCCTGTTGCAGTGAACGTTGGTAACCCTGAAACCACAAGTGTTCCTTATTCTTTTTACGCTAATACCAATGATTTTCTTATAACAGATTCTTTTAACCCTATTATTTATCAAATCGGGTATTACTACTTTGTTACCAAAGACAAAAATGTATTTTTTACTACTACTGCAGATTCGCACAGTATTCAAACAGGTTCAAATAACGTGATTGTAGGTGCAATCAATATACCCAGCATTATGGGTTCCGATAATGTAGTTATAGGTAACAACACGATTGGAGCAATAAATAACTCGGTAATAATAGGCTCTGGTAATACTTTAAGTGCTTTAGCAAATTTACTTGTCATCGGCAACGGTAATATTGCATCAACCCCGAACTCCACCGTAATAGGTAATAGCAAGACACAGGGTATCGGCGAACTATTAAGAATAGGTGATTTTTTTAAGGTTACAAATACTACCGTTACACTATTTCCTGCTTCTTCTATAGATACAGAACTCTCTATTTCAGGTACTACTAATGCGACTAAGCTTATAAAGAGCGATGTAAGGCTGAAAAACTTACAAGGCAAGTATGAAAAAGGACTGAATGAAGTTGATAAACTTAATCCTGTAGAATTTTATTATAATAAAGATGATAAAAAATATAAGCAGACCGGACTTATTGCCCAGGATGTGCGAACAGTTTTCCCCGAGGCAGTAATTACAGGACCTGACGGGTATTTGATGCTTGATACAATGCCCGTATTTTATGCCATGTTTAATGCCCTGAAAGAACTTGACGAAAAAACAAAACTTCAAAAAAAACATAATGAAGAACTTAGAAAAGAAATTAACAAAATAAAAGTTGAAATGGGTTTGATTGAAGCCCCTAAAGAAACTTTGCTTGATAAAGTGATTAATTTTATTAAGAGAATATTTGGTATCGGTAAGAAAGAAAGCATATGATGGACAAAACCGGATTACAATCGAATAAATTTAAAGCTTTTTCTCTTATTGAGGCTATGATTATACTTGTTTTGGTTAGTGTAGGTATAATGGCATTAGTGCCTTTAATTACAAAGAAAACCGATGTGCCGAGATGGGTTGCTCTGAAAGATGACGACGGAAATGTTACAACTCTTGCATATGGTAAAGAAAATGCCGGTATGACAAGGATTGGTTTTTCCTCCGCTGCTTTTCCTACGGCAAAAATGCAGGTATCAGGTTCAATGGGAACAACAAATGGGGTACCTTATACTTCCGTAATGCTTGGTGGTACAATGGATGATATGTCAGGGAACTATTCTTTTCCTGCCCCTGACACGCTTTGGGACGGTTATCCGCTTTTTAGGACTAAGCATTACGGTGATAATTCTATAGTAATAGGGCAGGGAAATATTTCAGCTGTTGTAAATGATACTATTAAAGTAGGTAATAAGATTGATTTTAGCGTCAATCCTATCATTATCGGTTCTAATTTAAAATATAATTCAGATACTAAGGTGATTACTTTTAGCTCAGGGGGTAACACATTGATGCAAGTGAACGAAGCCCCTGCTGCTGTAGGCTTTACCGGTAAAGGGGTTAGCCTGACCGGAACGATCGGAACTGTTCTTCTGGCAGGTGGTTCTTATGGTTGTACTCTTAAAGATCCCTCGGTGGATGGGCATACATTTATTGCTGATGGCTACGAACTGGAATCCTGTACAGCGTTTGGGCTATGTACTTCGCCAGGCAGTTGTACCGCTTCTGATAAACGTTTGAAAACTATATATGGAGATTACATAAAAGGAACAGATGAAATAAACAGAGTGACTACATACAAGTATACTTATAAAAATTCGTCGACTTCTCAGGTTTATGCGGGAGTAATTGCGCAAAAGCTTACAGGGATTTTTGACGAGGCTCTAAACAAAGGTGAAGATGGTTATTATTCCGTTGACAAGACCCCTATATTATATGCAATGGTAAATGCAGTGAAAGCTATTAATGCTTCACAAAAAGATATTAAAAAAGAACAAAAAGAACTAAACAAAGAACTTGATTCTCTTATAGATAGGGCGGGTAAAAAATAATGCTTAAGTTTTTATTTAAAAATTCAAAACATAAAAAAGCGGTTTCTCTAATAGAAACACTTTTGAGCATGTCTATTTTATCTATAGTAATTATAGCCTTGATACCTGTTATGACAGTGAGAAGAGATGCTGCCGACCCTAATTCAGGCAGCGGTTATTGGAAAACAAATGCCGATAACCCTAATTATATTTCTCCTGTTAATTCTGAATATAGAATTATTGTAGGTACTGAAAACATATCCAATCCTTACATAGGAGCTGAAAAATTTTATTTGTTTAACACAGGATTTTCTAACAAAAACCTTCCGGCTTTGAGTGTGTCACAACGCTTCGATTTTAACGGGCAAATTTTTGATACAAATCTTTCAGATAATACACTGCCTTTAAATTCCTTGTATATTCACACAGTTAGTACTGGGGTCTTGGCAAGTGATACCTCTGTGGTTATTGGCAGCCCGCTTGCAGGTAATTCATCGCTAAATAATAATACTGCAATAGGTTTTGGAGCATTACAAAACGGCTCCGGTAACAATATAGCTATAGGTACCGATGCACTTGGTAGTAGCTATGCGGGAAATGATTCTATAGGTATTTTTTGTGGAGTTCAAACTGCATCCTATACTACCCCGGAATTATTCATAGGTTCGCCCGCTGATCCGAATGATCCGAATGTAATTCATGCATATACGGAGCCTGCTCCTAATGAAAAGAATGTATTTCAAATTAACGGTAATTTAACGGCTGATTCTATTACTGCCAATGTCTTCTATATAACAAGCGATAAACGTTTGAAAACTGTTACGGGTGAATATAAAACAGGGTTAAAAGAAATATCAAAAATACAACCTGTTGTCTTTTCTTACAAAAATGACAAATCCGGCACCAAAAAAGTCGGAGTTATTGCCCAAGACCTTCAAAAAGTTATGCCAAAAAGTGTCGTAAAAAATCCTCAAACAGGTTATTATATGGTGGATGAAAATTCAATATTTTACGCGACTTTGAATGCTGTTAAAGACTTAAAAAAACAAAGCGATGATATAGAAAAAGAAAATAAAATTTTAGAAGAAAAACTCGCTAAACTAAAAGCAGCGGACTAGCCTAAGGAAGCTGGGAAGCTGAGAAGGTGAAGAGCTTAAGAGTTGAAGTTCTTCTTAATGAGATGCTGAATTTATTTCAGCATCTCATTATTGTACGCCGATATAAACCAGGCTCAACCATGCGACCCTGAAACAAGTTCAGGGTGACAGCCTTATTGTCATACTGAGAGGCTGGGGAGGTTATTTTACCGTCATTGCGAAAATGCGCAAGCATTTGAAGCAATTATTTTACCGTCATTGCGAAAATGCGTAAGCATTTGAAGCAATTATTTTACCGTCATTGCGAAAATGCGTAAGCATTTGAAGCAATTATTTTACCGTCATTGCGAAAATGCGCAAGCATTTGAAGCAATTATTTTACCGTCATTGCGAAAATGCGTAAGCATTTGAAGCAATCTATAGGAAAGAAGTTAGGCAGCTGAGAGGCTGAGAAGCTGAGAAGGTTAAGAGCTTAAGAGTTGAAGTTCTTCTTAATGTCATGCTGAATTTATTTCAGCATCTCATTATTGTACGCCGATATAAACCAGGCTCAACCATGCGACCCTGAAACAAGTTCAGGGTGACAGCCTTATTGTCATACTGAGAGGCTGGGAAGTTGGGAAGGTTATTTTACCGTCATTGCGAAAATGCGCAAGCATTTGAAGCAATCTATAGGAAAGAAGCTAAGAAGCTGAGAGGCTGGGAAGCTGAGAGACTCCTACATAAACTTTTTAAATCCAAAGTCAGAGGAACTTGAACTGCTTATTGAACTTGTAGAAGAAGTGCTTGAAGAAGCTGATGATTGAGATTGTGAATTGCTTCCTGTGTTGCCGCTAAAGCTGCTGAAAGTAGCTGATATACCTGTTGAAGAAGTTGTAGTTGTTGAAGGTGTACTTGTTTGAGCAGAAGCAGTATTTGTATTAGCAGCTTGAGTTGATGAAGCTGCTGCGCCTCCTGCTGTTACAGAAGAAGAATTTGAGCCGTTTGTTGCGGCTGTTGTATTTTGGGTTTTGCTGTCTTTGTCGGTTTCTTCTTTTTTAGTTTCTGTTTTTTCTTCGGTTTTCTTAGCGTTTTTATCGTCTTTTTTATTGTTTGCTTTTTTATCTTGTTTTACAGCTTTTTTGTTTTTGTCTGCAGCGTTGGTATTTTTGCCGTTGCCTGAACCCTCTTCTATGTTGATAGAAGTATTATCGTCTAAGCCGTCTTTCTTAGCTTCATCTTTATTTTGTTGGTTGTTTGAATTGCCCTGACCTACTGAGGCTTGTAGAGATTGAGCGCTCTGAGTAAGGCTTGCTAAAGCTGCATTGTTGGCATCGGCTGTTTCTTGAAGTTTTTGAGCGGTTTGTAATAACCTTGCTTTTTCATTATCAATATTACCAAGTCTTTGCGTTTCTCTTGCTTTTAAATCTTCTGCCATTTGTTTTTTCATTTGAGCCAGCTTAGCTTCAGCCTGAGCTTGTTCTACTGTTTGGGCGCCTTTTTGCTTTGTTTTAGTGCCTTCATTGGTTTGTTTTTGACCCGTCATCATCATTGCACCACCTGCAGCAGCAAGAGCCAAACCTGCTACTATCAATGAAGTAGCTAAAGCAACCTCATTTAAACCTATTGCTCTCATCGCGGTAGCTGCACACATAATAGCTATTCCTATCCCCACAATTACTATGCCTAAAGCCGCTGTCCAAATGTTACTCTGAAGCAATTCACCAAAAGCCACAACTGCTTTTCCCGCTATATTAACGGCTTCAGCTGTCATTAGTTTAGTCATACCTGCAAGGTGCATTACTGCACCTGTAGCTGCCATAGCCCCCCCTGAAGCCAGCATAGCAATACCGGCAGCATTTACTTTTTGTCCTTGTTGAGCAGTTTTTGTGCCTTTTTGAACGTTTGCTTTACCTGCGCATTCTTTGGTTTTTGCAATATTAGCAGTTGCATTAGCTTCTGAAATAGATTGAGATTGTGTTGCTATATTAGTTTGGCTAACTTTAGCTTCAGAATCACCTTGTGCTAAAGAAGCATTAATTTCACCTGTTTTAACGGTAGTTTCAGCATTTGCCTGGGCTGTCTGGGCTTCTTGAGCTTCCATTTGGTCAAAAGATTGTTGAACCTGGGCTTTTTCAGCATCTTGCATATTACTATTACCATTAACGCTTGCTTCTGATTGAGACTTAGCCTGTGATACACCGCCTGTTTGTGTGTTAGCACTTACATTAACGGAGCTTGTTGTATTTTGTAAAGTAGCGCCTTCACCTGCCTTTGTTCCTGAAGCTTTTTGATTATTAATATTTTGTGCTTTGGCATTTTTAACTATGTTACTTGCTCCTGCCATTTTGCCTGCATTACCTTTTGATTCAAGAGAAGATTTTGCTCCTTTGCCTCTTGATACTTCAGCCTTTCCTTGCGCATTTTTATTTTCTGCCTCTTGTGCTTCTTTTTCGCCTTCTTGTTCCACAGCCTCATCGCTTTTTGTTTCACCTGCACTATCAGCGGCTACATTAGCGGCTTTGAATGTTGCAACACCGCCTGCGGTATTTCCACCGGCGCTACCTGATGTTATGCCCAAGAAGTTAGCTGCGTTTGTTCCTGTTAAAGAAGTTCCTTCCAGCTTATTTTGCGCTGCTTTATCAGCTGAAATTGTATTTGAAGAAGTATTATTATTACCGCTTATTGCTGTCCAAGCATTGACAGCACCCTTTTTAAGCATTTCAAGGATGGATGTTTCTTTATCTTCTCGAGCGGTGTTACCTGATATACTTAAGCCCATGCCGTCTCTATAATCCTCGTTTAGCGCGGTATCAATGGATTTCGGCTGGGTTGAATAACTTTGGGTTTTATTAGTGAATAATGATTGATTATTGCTTGTTTTACTTACAGAGCTTGTGTTTTGGGTGGAAAAGATATTTATGGACGAATCAATTCCACTGCTTTGCTGCTGATTTCCTAAAGCGGTGGATTGGTTGTTGTTATTGACTTGTTGGCCTTTTTTGAGCTTAATCGCCATTTTACTTATCCATAATATATACTATATATATACTAAAAAAGCAAAATCCCCAAAAAATTGCCATTTTTATAGTATATATTTTGTATATATCAAGAAATTGTTACAAAAGTTTACATGAAATTTCAGGGTTTTTCTCGGAAATTGTTACAAAATTTTACATTAGGATGATTTTTTCAACTTCCTAACTTCCCAGCTTCTCAGCCTCTTAACTGCCTAGCTTCTTTCCTATAGATTGCTTCAAATGCTTACGCATTTTCGCAATGACGGTAAAATAACCTTCCCAGCCTCTCAGTATGACAATAAGGCTGTCACCCTGAACTTGTTTCAGGGTCGCATGGTTGAGCCTGGTTTATATCGGCGTACAATAATGAGATGCTGAAATAAATTCAGCATGACATTAAGAAGAACTTCAACTCTTAAGCTCTTCACCTTCTCAGCTTCTCAGCCTCCCAGCTGCCTAACTTCTTTCCTATAGATTGCTTCAAATGCTTGCGCGTTTTCGCAATGACGGTAAAATAACCTTCCCAGCCTCTCAGTATGACAATAAGGCTGTCACCCTGAACTTGTTTCAGGGTCGCATGGTTGAGCCTGGTTTATATCGGCGTACAATAATGAGATGCTGAAATAAATTCAGCATGACATTAAGAAGAACTTCAACTCTTAAGCTCTTCACCTTCTCAGCTTCACAGCCTCCCAGCTTCTTTCCTATAGATTGCTTCAAATGCTTGCGCATTTTCGCAATGACGGTAAAATAATTGCTTCAAATGCTTGCGCATTTTCGCAATGACGGTAAAATAACCTTCCCAGCCTCTCAGTATGACAATAAGGCTGTCACCCTGAACTTGTTTCAGGGTCGCATGGTTGAGCCTGGTTTATATCGGCGTACAATAATGAGATGCTGAAATAAATTCAGCATGACATTAAGAAGAACTTCAACTCTTAAGCTCTTCACCTTCTCAGCTTCTCAGCCTCTCCGCCTCCTAGCTTCCATTTCCTGATTGTGCAATAATAAACATGAAAGCAGGCTAGATAACCGCGGATTAAATTCTGAGGAAAGTCCGGGCACTCAAGGGCAGGTCGCCGGATAACGTCCGGTGCAGGCGACTGTGAGGATAGTGCCACAGAAATGTAGACAGCCGATGGAATGAAAATTCACAGGCAATGGTGCAACGGTGGTGTAAGAGACCACCGGGAATATCGAGAGGTATTTGCCAGGTAAACCCCGACTGAGTGCAAGATTGACAGGAAAGTTAAGGCTGCCCGCCGTTTTCCGAAAAATCGCTGGAGGCTGTTGGTAACAACAGTTCGAGATAGATGGTTATCAAAGACTTAAGGTCTTACAGAACCCGGCTTATTGCCTGCTTTCATTTTTTATTTATAAGGTAGCTTTATGCAAAAGACTTCTATAAACACATATACCAATACTATGTTTGATACTTTTTGCAGCTGCCCTGCAAAATATTATTACAAGTATGTACAAGGTTTAATAATTCCACAGAAACAAGAGAACTTTGAACTCGGTAAATCTCTGCATGCGCTCTTAAGCCATAGGTTAAACGGTTTTGATATATCAGAAAAAGAAAAGTTCATTAATGAACCTTTGAAAACTCACTACAAGGCAGTTATAAATTCAGATATATTCAGGCTCAAACCAATACTTACAGAATGGGCATTTAACGTGAATGTAAAGGATACGCATAATATTTTGGCAGGCAGAATTGATGCCGTATTTTTTGATGAGCAAAAAGGAAAGTATACAATAGCCGACTGGAAAACCGCCTCTTCTCCCGTCAAAAATCCTGAAGAAAACTTTCAGGCACAGATATACTTATATGCGTTTTATAAAGCACGTAAAGATTTAGGGCTTGAGATGAAGCCCGAAAGTATAGATTTTAAATTTATTCAGACTCCTGATATTAATATTTCTCAAATTAATTTTTCACAAAAAAAATATGAGGAATATGAAAATAAGTTTTCAAATACAATATCTGAGATAGAAAAGTACACATTCTCCATTACCGGCGGACAAACCGATAGTTGTAAAAACTGCGAATACAGGTTTGTTTGCTTGAAATAAATTTATTTGATTGACACGATTTTGCCATCGGAGGATAATTAAGCTATATGTTCATTTTTAGGAAGGAGAGAATTATGAACGAATTAAGAAAGCTTTTCAGTATGAAGAACCTTGTGTTGTCTTTGTTACTGAGCGTTTTGTTTGCCGGCATGAGCTTTGCCGGTGAAGCAGATTTGGTGGTGCCTGATTTAAGTGCAAATCCGTTCCACTTCAACTTATTACTTGTAGGGATTGTTATCTCTGTATTAGGTTTGTTATTTGGGTTATTTGAATACTTGAAAGTAAAAAGTATTAAAGCCCACAAATCTATGACAGATATCGGCAATTTGATTTTTGAAACCTGCAAAACTTACCTTATTCAACAGGGTAAATTTCTTATTATACTTGAAGTATTGATAGGGCTTTGTATTGCTTTTTACTTCGGAGTATTACAACATATGCCCCTGCAAAATGTTCTAATCATTTTGGCTTGGTCTGTGGTCGGTATTTTAGGTTCTTACGGCGTTGCCTGGTTTGGTATCAGAATGAACACTCTTGCCAACTCAAGAACGGCTTTTAGAGCTTTGGAAGGTAATCCTTTGGGACTTTTAAATATTCCGTTAAGAGCAGGCATGAGTATCGGCGTTTTACTTGTAAGCGTTGAGCTTATTATGATGTTAATTATTTTGTTATTTGTTCCGGGACACCTTGCAGGTGCTTGCTTTATAGGGTTTGCTATAGGTGAATCTCTCGGTGCAAGTGCGCTTAGGGTTGCAGGAGGTATCTTTACAAAAATTGCGGATATCGGTTCTGACCTTATGAAAATCGTATTTAAAATCAAAGAGGATGATCCGAGAAACCCCGGTGTTATTGCCGACTGCACCGGTGATAATGCGGGTGACTCTGTAGGACCTACCGCTGACGGGTTTGAAACATACGGGGTAACCGGTGTTGCGTTGGTTAGTTTTATATTGCTTGGTGTACTTCAAGTTGAAAATCAGGTTATATTATTGACCTGGATATTTGCAATGAGATTTTTGATGATTATAACATCAATCGTTGCCTATATGCTAAACGGTGTTTTAAGCAATATGTTGTATTCAGGTAAAGGTAAAAAATTCGATTTTGAAGCACCTTTAACTAATTTAGTTTGGTTCACTTCAATTTTGTCTATATTAATGACCTTTGGCGTAAGTTATTACCTGCTGGCATCTTTAGGCGGCAATTTATGGCTTGTGCTTTCTGTAATAATAAGCTGCGGCACTCTTGGCGCTGCGCTTATCCCTGAATTTACAAAAATCTTTACCAGCCCTAAAGCTTTGCATACAAAAGAAGTTGTCGTTGCTTCAAGAGAAGGCGGCCCTTCTTTAACTATACTTTCAGGACTTGTTTCAGGTAATTTCAGTGCTTTTTGGATTGGTTCAGTTATCGTATTTTTGATGGGTATAGCTTATTTTGCAAGCTTGTATATCCCTGAAACTACGATGATTTACCCTTCTGTCTTTGCTTTCGGGCTTGTTGCATTCGGATTCCTGGGAATGGGACCCGTTACTATTGCAGTAGACAGCTATGGTCCTGTTACGGATAATGCTCAATCAGTTTATGAATTATCTTTGATTGAAAGCATTCCTAACATTGCAGAAGAAATCAAAAACGAATACGGTTTTGAGCCTGATTTTGAAATAGCAAAGCAGTATTTGGAAGAAAATGACGGCGCAGGAAATACCTTCAAGGCAACTTCTAAGCCTGTACTTATCGGTACTGCCGTGGTTGGTGCTACAACAATGATATTCTCATTAATTCTTGTGATTAAAGAGGTGCTTGGTATTCAGCCTGAGGCTATTTTAAACTTGTTAAATCCTTACACAATTTTAGGATTTATAACAGGCGGCGCGGTTATTTACTGGTTCTCGGGAGCTTCTATGCAAGCCGTAACTACAGGTGCATACAGCGCAGTTGAATATATTAAACAACATATCAATTTGGATGAGGAGTCTTCTAAAGCTTCTACCGAAAACTCAAAAGCAGTGGTTAAGATTTGTACCCAATATGCGCAAAAAGGTATGTTTAATATATTTATAGCGTTGTTCCTGTTTGCATTGGCATTCGCGTTTTTATCAGCTCCGACACCGGTGTCAAACAACGCAGTATCATTCTTCGTCAGCTACTTGATTGCTATTGCGGTATTTGGCTTGTTCCGGGCTGTATTTATTGCAAATGCCGGCGGGT
>JAQVHS010000006.1:75442-106714 GCA_028696075.1 Candidatus Gastranaerophilales bacterium | reverse complement strand
TATCAATATATTTGTAAGCCGGACGATACGCACACTCAGGAAGCCAAGCTCCTCTTGCTTTTTTACCAAATAATCTTTTGGTCGTATCAGAACCAACTTTAAATTGTGCATTTAAGTTTGTGTCAGTGGCAAGCAATGGGGAAAATCCGTGCGTTGCGCCTGATGTTGTGATTTCTATGCAGCCTAAATCCTGATATTTTGCAAACGAACCTATTAAATCTTTGTTGTATTTGTTTACAAACGAATCTTTAATGTGGTTAAACCAATCAAAGTAATATTTTGCAAGATATTTTAAATGTTGAGAGTGGGCTACATTAGGATTCGGATATCTTTCCAAATCTTGTGCAACCTTCTCAATTCTGCTGTCTAAATATTTAACAAATCCTTCTTTTAAATGTTCGTCATTTAACTGTTCAGCTAAAATAGGGGTTATACCTATAGTTAATTTTGCCTTAATACCTTCTTCATATAATTCACTGATAGCGTTTAATAAAGGTATGTATGTTTCCGCCATACACTCATACAAATTTTCTTCACCGAATGGCCACATGCCTGCTTTTCTATAGTAAGGCAAATGGCTGTGGAGCATAAATACAAAAGAACCGATTGACATGGAATGTCCTCCAAATAAAATTAATAATTTAACAATATATAAAATTCACTAATGATTAAAATTATAGTATCATGAATATAAAATTAAAGACTATCCTACAGGCTAGTTTTTAATTAAAGTTTACATAAATTTGAAAAAACAAATATGCAAAAAAACATCTTAGAAAACCTGAATAAGTCCGTTATTATATCGGTACAGGCGATGCCGAACGAACCGTTATATAATGAAATATGCATAAATGCCATGATAAAATCAGTAATAACAGGCGGTGCAAAAGGTCTGCGTTTGGCAGGGGCAAGAGATGTTAAAAACGCTAAAAAGATAAGCGCACTACCCGTTATAGCCATCACAAAGCCCGAAAAGATACCTGCCAATTACAAAGACGTTGTTTATATAACGCCTACAATAGATGATGCCAAAACCCTTATAGACGCAGGGGCGGATATCATTGCGTTTGACGGCACTTCCCGCAGACGAAGCTATGACGAAAATTTATATCAGCTGATTAATTTTATCCATGCCCGTGGAAAGCTCGCCATGGCGGATATTTCTACTTTTGAAGAGGGGGGCGCCTGTGCGCTTTTAGGAGCAGATATAGTTTCGACAACCTTAAGCGGTTATACTTCCCACAGCAAAGCGATTGTAAAAGACGAACCTGATTTTAAACTGGTAAAAAAACTAAGCGAAACCCTTAATATACCCGTAATTCTTGAAGGGCGTGTTTGGGAAGAAAAGCATGTGAAAAAAGCTTTTAAGTCAGGTGCGTTTGCAATTGTTGCAGGTTCTGCCGTAACAAGACCGCAGCTTATCACAAAGAGATTTGTTAACGCAGCATTATAATACGCGGCGCATTGTTTATTTAATTTCAAAATTATGATATATTATAGACAGATTGAAGATGGATAGAGGATTTTGACAATGGCTAGATTAATAAGACCAACATGGGCAATAAGATGTGTACAATCGGGATGCAGGGAGCTTTTTGAAGTTGTTGAACTTGAACAGGGTAAACAACAGGAAGTAATTTGTCCAAAATGCGGCGAACATTACGTTTATCCCGTAAATCCTTCCCAAGAAACAGAGTAGATGTTTTTTAACGGAACTGACAAAAGATACAACCAATTCAGCCAGTATATAAAAAACAAAGTCGGTGAAAAGTTGTATAAATTGACCTTGAACACAGGCATGGGCTGCCCTAACCGCGATGGCACAATCGGGCATGGCGGATGCATTTTTTGTGATGAAAGCGGGTCTTTTTCCCGCTCTTACGGCGCTATTGCACTGCAAAATCAAATGATTGAAGGCATAGAATGGCTTCAAAGAAGATTTAAAGCAAAAAAATTCTTATCGTATCTTCAATCTTATACAAACACTTACGCAGATATTTCAACGTTAAAAACAGTTTATGATACCGTTCTTGACCATCCTCTGGTAGAGGGAATTTCTATAGGGACACGACCTGATTGTATAGATGAAGAAAAAATAAACTTAATCGCAAGCTATACGGACAATAATATCGTATGGATAGAATACGGGCTTCAAACAATCCACGATGAAACACTAAAATTTATAAACAGAGGGCATGATGCAAAATGTTTTTTTGATGCCGTTAAAATCACGCAAAACAAAGATATAAAAATTTGCGCACATGTAATTCTCGGTTTGCCAAATGAAACCAAAGCCCAAATGCTTAAAACCGTAAGAGCATTAGCAGATATCGGTATTGACGGGGTGAAGTTTCATGCACTTTGCGTCCTTGCTGATTCTAAAATCAAACGGGCATATTACAACAACGAATTCACGCTGTTAAGTGAAGACGAATATGTAGATATAGTTTGCAGTTGCATGGAACTTTTGCCAAAATCCACAACTATTCACCGTCTTGGGGGCAACGGACTTAAGAGCAATTTAATCGCGCCTAAATGGCTTAACTGCAAGTTTGAAACTTTAAACAAAATTGATGAATGCTTTAAAGAAAGAGAAACTTATCAGGGATATAACCATAACAAAACTATGTAAGTTTGATTTCTTTAATTAAAGAATCACTCCCCGGAGCACCGGCATATTTTGTTAAAATTTCGCCATCGGGAGTTGAGCGCCAAGACCTTACACGTCCGGGCAAAAGTTCATGACCTCTATACACTGTATATTCTGCAAGATTACCATTGGCATCGGTCTTACCTTTCAGCAGGTATTCGAAGTTCTTATCCATAATACCCACATGAGCGATAGGTTTTTGATTTGAACTATCCTTCATAACTATAAGGGTTTTGGAATTTCCAATATTTTTATGGTCATTGCGTATACCAAATTTTTTCGCCAGTTTATTCACACTGTTAGCAAGTTTATCTTTAAAAACCGGTACGGTTTCGGCGGCCTGTTCTCCGACTGCCTGAACTTCAGCAGGTTTTACACCGGGGAGCTTCACATCAGAAGGCTGAACAACGGGAGGTTTTGCGCCGAGAATTTGTTTAACGGGAGGCTTACCGCCTTTGCCCCTTCTCCATACATAAATACCAACCCCCGCCAGAGCTGCCAATGCGGCAGTAATTGCAACTTTTGCTCCGGTCGGTAAAGACGGCGACTGCGATTCATAACAATCAGCTTCATGTACGGCTGCAGATGCAATCGGCGCAGACTGAACCGATTCTTGCCCGACCGCAGTTTGCACCGCAGAAGCTTTGGAAGTAATAAAACTATTATATATATTGGAATTAATACCGTTTATTACAGGCATATTTTTCCCTTCCTTGCACTAATGTATTAAGTCAGGTAAAAGAAAAATTTGCTAGTAATTATTTTCATCGTAACAAATTTTTAAATTTTGTTATGAATTTATTATTAATAGCTTCGTCAACATCTTGTTTACCTAAAAAAACAGGTTGAAGAGTTTCGCTCAAAATGTCAATCATTTCCTGATATTTTGCAGGTGCAGGAGTAGGAATAGCATTATCTACCGCTTTTATAAATATTTTTGAATTGTCATCTTTAAATACCTCTGAATTTGCAATGGAAATCCTTGATGGTACTATCAAGCCTCCTTTTGTAATTTCACTTATCGCTTTTTTTGATGATAAAAATTCAATCAAACGCCATGCCTGCTTTTTGTGCTTGGAGGAAGAACTCATTGCCCAGCCTGAAACATCGGCATTTACAACAGAGCCGTTTGTTCCTTTTGGAAAAGTTACCGCGCCCCATTTAAAAGCGGCATTTTGATTAAGAGTAGGAGTAATCCATCTGCCCGAAAGCTGCATTGCTGTTTTTTGCTGTAAAAACAGCTGTGTTGTAGTAGCGCTGGACTGTTCATCATCATAAGGCGCAGCGTGGTATTTAATGCGCAAATCAACATAAAATCGCAACGCGTCTTTTGAGCGCTGCTCTGCCAAAATAATTGTTTTATTATCCGCTGCAATAAGCCCTCCGCCATTGCTCCACAAAAAGGGCAGCCAATACATCGGATGTTTTTCAAAACCCACACCGAAGTGATTACTATCGGATAGTTTTTTTGCCGTATTTCCAAACTCCTCTATTGTCCAATTACTGTCAGGATACGGTATACCTTTGGCGTCAAACAAATCCTTGTTATAATACACCGCCAGATTGGAAATATCTCTGGGAATTATGTATAATTTGCCGTTATCACTGCCTGCCTTGAGGGTATTAGGGAAAAAATCAGCTTTAATTTCAGAAGTTAAAAACGGCGTTAAATCCTCAAATTTATCATTTTCCATATAAATTTTACCGTTAATGTTGTTAACAAACATCACATCAGGCGCAAGGTTAGATATAATAAGCAGGTGAAGCTTTTGAAAATAATTGTTGGGAACATGCACAAGTTCAACTTTTATATCCGGATTTTGAACTTCAAATTCGTTTAAAAGAGGCTTAAGCATATTAATTTCGCTCTTTGAACCCCAGGTTGAAAATTTAATAATCGTAGTATCTTCCTGCCTGCTGCAAGCCGTCAAAAACAACGCTATGATTAAAATATTTAGGATTAATTTGTTCATTAAAGCTCAAGGATAAGTTCGATTGCAGAAGTATTTACACCGATTAATGCCCGCCAAGTGTCAATTTTAACTATATAAATATTCTGATTAGCTTTGTGTTCGTTGAGTTTTAGCGATATTTCATTTGTTTTTACGGGTTGTTCAAAGCGATGTAATACAAATACATTGTCTTCCATTACACCTATAAGAGAAAACACTCCTTCATGCCTGATTAAATAAAGCATTTTATCCTTATCAATTTCTTTTTGAAGCAAAACTACAGGTTCTGAATCATCAATTTCAATTTCTTTTATTTCAGGTTCAGACTCAAGTTCTATTGTGTTTTCTTGCGGTTTATTTACAAAGAGTTCGTCGATACTTTCTTCTTCGTCAGGTTCGGTTTTGAAGAAACTCTCTATATCCACAGCCGCTTCTTCCGGTTCAGACTCTTGTTTTTCTTCAAGCACAGGCGCACTTTCCGGGCTTTCAATCTCACTATCTTCCGCACCGTCTTCTACCTCAATAACTTCATCCTGCAGGTCTTCTTCGTCGCTGACAAGCTGCTCATCTTCCAAGTTGACTTCTTCAACAAAGCTGTCGGTTTCAAAATCCTGCGTTGTTAACTGTTCCGTTATTTCAACATCAAGCTCTGATATTTCTTCGTCAGAGGATATTTCCTCCGGGCTGTTACCTATAAAGCCTTCTATAGGAACACAATACGTTGTAAACGGGCTATTAAAGTTTTCTTCAACCACAACATTAAATAAATCTTCCAAATCATCTTCGCTTGCTTCGTCTAAAATATCTTCATTTGCTTCCGTTGTTTCAACTTCATCAATATTTTCTTCAAGCACGGGTTCATTCTCTAAGTCTTCAATCTCATCGGCTTCCAAGGCATCCTGTGCCTCAATACTTTCATCCTGCCAATTCTCTTCATTGGCGCTAAGCTCTTCGCTTTCCAAGCCTTCCTCAATACTTTCTTCGTCCATCAGGTTTTCTTCCCCGACGCTCAGCTGCTCTTCTTCCAAGTCAATACTTTCCCAACCCTCTTCATCGCTGCCGATATCTTCTGCTATATCTTCAAATATATTATCAGTATCCTCGTTTGCTGTAAATTGTCCTTCTTCAACAAACGAAACATTTTCATCCAACATAGGGGGGATTTCTTCGATTTGCGTTATTTCGGCATCATCAATATTTTCTTCAAATAAATCAAGAATCTCCTCGGGAACTTCTTCGTCTAAAATATCTTCGTTTACTTCCGTTGTTTCAATTTCATCAACTTTTTCTTCAAATACAGGCTCATTTTCTAAGCTTTCGATTTCATCTTCTTCCAAACTGTCTTCTGCCTCGATACTTCCGTCCTGCCAGCCCTTTTCATCGCTGCCTTCTTCAAATAAATCAAGAACCTCCTCGGGAACTTCTTCGTCTAAAATATCTTCGTTTACTTCCGTTGTTTCAATTTCATCAACCTTTTCTTCAAATACAGGTTCATTTTCTAAGCTTTCAGTTTCATCTTCTTCCGACCCGTCTTCTGCCTCGATACTTCCGTCCTGCCGGTCTTCTTCATCAGCTCCCGGCTCTGCCCCTTCAGTAATTGCAGCGTATGCCGACCCTTCATCTTTATTTGGTTTTTTAACAAAATTCCTTAACCCTAAAAATATGAATAATCCCAATAAGGCTGAAAAAGCAATGCCTATAAAAGAATATTTGGTGACTTTATTTTTTTCCAATTGGCTTTTTACCCGAAAATGAACGTTAGGCTCCGCTTTAATAGTTACTTTTGCATAGCCGTTTTCTTTTGCGGAATTATACTTAACATAATCAACCTGCACGGAAGATACATATTTTTCAAAACCTCTTACATCAATATTCCTGATTATCGCAGTGTCAGTGGAAGGCATAATAAGAAGATAAGTTCTGTCGTCTTTTTTAACCAGGTTAGGGTTAGAAGCGAAATTTTTATCTATCTCAAGCACAATATTAACAGTTTTATCAGGGCTTTGTTCCAGCCAAACATTTTTAAGATTATTTCTCAAATCATTACAAAGCGCACTGCTTGCAAATACAGCCATTGTAACAATAATTAAAATTGCTGATAAAAACACGAGAAAATATTTATATAAAAATTGATTTAATTTCATCACTTAAGACCCGACACAATAATGATATATTAGCATTCTATTGAAAAAAAAGGAATAGTTCATGCAACGGAGATTTGTTTGGCGGTAAAACAATCGCCTGCTTTAATTCGGGTCAGTTCTATAAAGTCCTTTATATCAGAAATCATATAAGTGCCAAAGTTAACTATTTCAGGGATATAAACCCCTCTGCCTGTTGCAACCATAATCATTTTATCCGTAACTTTAAAAATCTCACCGGGTTTTGTAAATTTTGCGTTAATATTGTCAAAATACCGGCCTGACCAAATTCTTAAGATAATTCCGTTATAAAAAGTCAATGCCCCGAAAAAAGGGTTTAAAGCTCTTACAAACCTTTCTGTTTCAACGGCTGGTCTTGTCCAGTCAATAAAAGTTTCGGGCGAATTATTATATATTTTAGGCGCTATATGCGGGCATTCTTGGTCTTGTTCAATAGCAGGCAATTCAATTCCATTCTCCACCATTTCAATCAGCTCAAGGCACTTGCGGGCAGAGATAAAGTTAATTTTGTTAAAAAGAGTACCCATGGTGTCTTTAGGCTGGATTTCAATTTTTTCGCTAAATATAATATCCCCTGTGTCAAAAGTTTCATCTATATGATGAAAAGTAACCCCCGTGTATTTTTCGCCGTTGTTTATAACGTGAAAATAAGGGTTAGCTCCCCTGTAATCCGGCAAAAGCGACGGATGAATATTAACCGTGCCTAATTTTGGTATGGAGTAAAGCTCCTTTGGCAGTAAAAAATTGAACGAACAAACAATAGCAATATCAGGCTCAAGTTCCCTGACTATATTTAAAAGCGTTTCGTCTTTAAAATTTTTGTTATGCGCAATATGGTATAAGTTATTCGCCGCTAAAAAATTCTTTGCCAATTCGTAAGACGGGTCATCAGGCGGCGAAGTAATAACCCCTACAATATTTTTGCGTGCCTGAAGAAGTTTTCTCAGACATTCCAAAAGCAAGTCAGGCATACCGATGATGAGTATTTTACACATACTTGGCGCCCACATAGCCTAAAAACACGGCAAGTAAACATAAAATCACGCTCAAAAGCATATATCCTGCGGCTAAAGTTGTTTGCCCGTTTTTTAAAAGTTCAAAACCTTCCATTGAAAAAGTGCTGAAGGTAGTAAATCCTCCGCAAAAACCAACTGTTAAAAATAATCTCGAATTCGGATTGAGAAAACCTGTTTTAGCCATAAACAGCCCGCTTAAAAAACCTAATGCCAAGCTTCCCAAAATATTTACCAAAAGTGTCGCAACTAAAAAATGCGCATCAAAAACCTTATTACACATTAAAGATGTGCCAAAGCGCAAACAAGAGCCTAAGCCGCCGCCTAAAAATATCATTAAAAACTGCATACTCTTCTCACCTCATCACCAGTCAAATTTATTATAGCAGTATTATACCGTAAATATCTATAAATTAATAATAAAAGGACCTCCGGCTCCGCTCCTCAGCATAACAACAAGAAGCCTTAAACTCTTAAGCTCTTCACCTATTCATCCCTTAAGCCCAATCCCAACCTCTCAGCTTCCCAGCTGCCAAGCTTCCTTAAGCCCTTAAACTTAAATGTATTTTATTTGCATTTTGCCGACTTGAATTTTTCTTCAAATCCTTTTTTTATATTCAGCATAACCTGCTCTAAATTCAAAGAAGAGCTAATCTCATCGAGTGCGATGATATGCCCAAAATCTTTTTCTTCAACAAAAATCTCACTCAAAAGTTTTCTATCAAAGCTTAAAGGTATTGAACCATGCTGAAGTATATGCGTGTTTTTCCTGAACTGCGCTGAACCTATAAACTTTTTCCCGTTACAATTCACATCGGCAACGGTTGCCAAATTCATACAATATCCGCTTGACGAGGCAGCCTTCCTATATTCATTATATTCAAGATTAACCCCCTCATCGGCAAATGCTCCGACTAAAACATCCGTTATTTCTTTGTAGCAGTCAAAGAGGCTTAGGGAATTTTTAAAAAGAGATTTTTTAAGCACAACGCAATAAGTAATTTCATCCGCATGCAAAAGCGCTCTGCCGCCTGTTGTACGGCGGGCTATCGATATGTTATTTTGCCTGCAAAATTCTTCATCAATCCCGAATTTTGTTTGATTTCTGCCCAAAGTAACTGCCGGCGGCGACCAGCCGTAAAAACGCAGCGCCATATCGATATCATGGGCTTCACAATGTTCCAGAAGAAAATTGTCAAATTCCATATTAAAATCTGCACTGTATTTTTGAAATTCAAAAAATAAACTCATTATTCTTCCGAGAAGGAATATGGCACAGGCGGCTGATGTGCAGTGGATTTGTATAGGAAAGCAAATTTAAAGCTCCCCGCCCCCGCTTTATCTAAATCATACTTAACTTCGTAAACGGATTGCAACGCTTGAGATAATTTATTACCTGCTTCTTTTGGAAATTTGTTTCCGCAAACATGGCAGGAAATCTCTTCACCTGCTTTTAAACGCAAAACATTTGCCTGAAATTCGTTATTACATCTCGAACATTTCAGCATTATTCTCGGAAATTCGGTTTCATTAACTTTTTCCACTCTTTTAGCCCCCTTTGCCAGCTGTTTTAAGCTATTTCACCCTTTGGCTTGGTCGGCAAAGTCAATAACTCCGCCTTCTTATCACGTTTTTCCACCATTTCTTTGGTTATTTTAAATACTTTGATATCTTCTCTTGACGGTACTTCATACATAATATCAAGCATAATCTCTTCAACAATAGATCTCAATGCTCTTGCGCCTGTTTTACGCTTAATTGCTTCTTTGGCTATAAGCTCTATTGCGTCTTTATCAAATTCAAGCTCAACACCGTCCATTTTAAGAAGCTCTTTATACTGTTTAATAATAGCATTTTTAGGCTCTGTAAGAATTTTTATAAGCGTTTTTTCTTCCAATGGGTCTAAAATAGCATAAACAGGAACTCTGCCGATAAATTCAGGAATCAGTCCGAATTTCAACAAATCTTCAGGCTGCATTTGTTTAAGCATTTTTGCCGCTTGCAGCTCTTTTTCAGCTTGGTTTAATGCACCTTTTTCAGAACCAAAACCGATAGAAGAACCTAAGCCTGCCCTATGTTCCACAATCTTGTCAAGTCCTACAAAAGCCCCGCCTACAATAAACAAAATATTTGTAGTATCAATTTGGATAAATTCCTGGTGGGGATGTTTTCTGCCGCCTTGCGGAGGAACGTTTGCAACAGTACCTTCAATCATTTTAAGAAGCGCCTGTTGAACACCTTCGCCGCTAACATCTCTTGTAATACTTGTATTTTCTGATTTTCTTGCGATTTTGTCTATTTCATCAACGTAGATTATGCCTCTCTCTGCACGTTGTGCATCGTATTCGGCATTTTGGTACAGTCTTAGCAAAATATTTTCAACATCATCACCCACATAACCTGCTTCGGTTAAAGTTGTTGCATCGGCAACCGCAAAAGGCACATCCAAATATTTTGCCAAAGTTTGCGCTAACAAAGTCTTACCGCTGCCTGTAGGTCCGACTAAAAGGATATTACTTTTTTGAATCTCCACGCCCGCGTCTTTTGTATTGTGATTGACCCTTTTATAATGGTTATATACCGCCACGGAAAGCACTTTTTTAGCATCGTCCTGACCTACAATATGCTCGTCAAGATACTTCTTAATATCCTGTGGTTTGTGCAAGTCTTTTACCATATTTTCATCGGAAACTTCTTGAGGAGTTTCTTTATTTTCAAAAAATTCTTCTTCCAATATTTCATTACAAAGCTCAACGCATTCATCACAAATGTAAACCTCAGGACCTGCAATAAGTTTTTTTACCTGGTCTTGGGATTTGCCACAAAATGAACATTTTAATCTGCTGTCATTGCGTTTAACCATTCTTTTCTCCTAATCGTTAAATTTAATTTGTTTAATAATCTGCATTCTTTGCGGTTTTTTCTACTTTAGTAACAATTTTATCAATCATACCGTATTCTAAAGCTTCTTCAGGAGTCATGATGTAATCTCTGTCAGTATCTTTTTCAATTTTTTTAACAGGCTGACCCGTGTTCAAAGACAAGATTTCATTAAGAGATTTTTTTATTCTCAAAATTTCTTCCGCCTGAATTTGAATATCGGTAGCTTGCCCTTGTGCGCCGCCTAAAGGTTGGTGAATAAGCACTCTTGAGTGAGGAAGACAAAGCCTTTTGCCTTTAGCGCCCGAAGAAAGCAAAAATGCTCCCATGCTGGCTGCCTGACCCAAACAGATAGTAGAAACATCTGCTCTTATATGCTGCATTGTATCATAAACAGCAAGTCCTGCCGTTACGCTGCCGCCGGGGCTGTTAATATAGAGCATAATGTCTTTTTCCGAATTTTCACTGTCTAAAAGCAGTAATTGCGCAACAATTAAGTTCGCCACCATATCATCAATGGGAGTACCCAAAAATATAATGCGTTCTCTCAGCAGCCTTGAAAAAATATCAAAAGATCTTTCACCGCGGCTTGATTGTTCTATAACTACCGGTACAAAACCCATAATCAGTTCCTTTCTATACTCTAATATTATTTTGACACATACTTGAATTTATTGTTATCCTCTAAAAACTTGGTTATATTTTGAGCCAAGAGTTGTTGAGTTAAAGCGCTTGCCATACCAAGGTTTTTCGCCAATTGGTTGTATACATCTTTTTCTTCCGTGCCATACATAGCAGCAAGCTCTTTTATTTTTTCTTCAAATTCTTCTTCGGAAACGTGAATATTTTCTGCTTCAGCAATTTGGGCAAGCACTAAACTGTTTTTTACCCGTTTTGAAGCTTCTTCTCTTAATTCTGCCCAAAGGTTTTCGTGTCCTTTTTCATCCACAACCTGGTCAAAATTAATGCCTTGAGCTTTCAGTCTTTGCTGCATTTCATTCATTAACTGTTTAGCTTCACGATTTACCATTGAATCAGGAACGTCTACTTTAGAAGTTTCAACAATTTTTTCTATGATGGCTTTTTGCACTCTTTGTTCATTTTCTTGTTTTACCGACTGGTCAAGATATTCCTGAATGTCTTTTTTCAACTCGTCTAAAGTTTTAAACTTGCCTAATTTTTTAGCAAATTCATCGTTAAGCTCCATAAGCTTTCTTTCTTTTATTTCGTTAATTTTGATTTTAAATTGAGCGGGTTTACCCTGTAAACTTGCATCATGGTAATCTTCGGGGAAGGTTACGTCAATGGTAAATTCTTCGCCGATTTTTTTATCAATAAGCTGTTCTGCAAAGCCTTTTATAAAAGTTGAATTAGCGAGATCCAGTTGATAATTTTTAGCTGTTCCGCCTTTAATGACTTCACCGTCAACACTGCCTTCAAAGTCCATTATTACAACATCATTAGCGGTAGTAGCGCGGTCGATTACAGGCTCTAGTGAAGCCGTTCTGTCCTGAAGAGTTTTCAACTCTTTTTCAATAGCATCGCCGGCATTCTTGAATTCTTCAACTTCAACTTCAACATTTTTATAAGCGCCTAAGGTAACTTCCGGCTTCAATTCAAGCACAGCAACGACACTAAGCGGTTTTCCCGTTTCATATTCAAAAGATTCCACCTGCGGTTCTGTGATTACATCAAATTGGTTTTCGCTTATAATATCGGCAAAAATCCCCGGCAGAATATTGCTCAAAGCTTCTCTTTGAATGCGCTCGGAACCTACATATTTTTCAACCATAGCTTTTGGTGCTTTGCCTTTTCTAAAACCATGAATATTAACGTTCTCCGAAATTTTGCGGCAAGCCTTGTTATATTCGGATGCAGCGACAGGTTCATCGATTTCTATACTTAATTTGACCAAATTTTGTTCTAATTTTTCAATATTTGTTTTCATAATTCACCATCATATCTAATTACATTTGGATTTTATTATAATACAAATACTAAAAATAATGAAGTTTTTTGTATTAAAAGAAATAATCTTTTTTACGTTGGAAATTAAAAATACAAAATTCTATGTTTCAAATATAATAAAAAGCAGGAAGGTTTTTACTTATGAATATCTACATATCCTCAACAATGAACAAAGACTTTAACGAAGTTGTAAAATACGCCGCACAAAACAACGTGTCTATAGAAATCAGCCGTTTCGGATCTTTGAAAACTTTAGACAGAGAATATGAAGACAGAAAAGAATTTTATAAAAAAGCCTTGAAGAATTTTCCGGGCAAAGTTACCCTCCACGGATTTTTCTACGACATAGCTCCCAGTGCAAATGAAATTGAGGTTTTGAGTTTAACAAAGAAAAGATATCAGCAGTCTTTTGAAATTGCAAGGGCAACAAAGGCTCATACTATTGTGTTTCATCCCTGTTATAACCCCTTAATCAAGCATTACGACTATGAAAGAGAGTATTTCAAAAACCAAATAGAATTTTACAAAAACTATATAAAAGACCTTGAAAGCGAAAACATAACAGCAGTGCTGGAAAACACATTTGAATATGCACCTGAGAGTACCTTACAGATAATAGAAGGCGTCAATTCCAAAAATTTAAAAGCCTGCCTTGATTTAGGACACGCTAACATAAACTCTCCGATGCCCGTGAACGATTGGGTTGAGCAGCTGGGCGATAAACTCGTACATGTACATATGCACAACAACTATGGCGATGCGGATAATCACCTGTCGGTATTAAATGGTACTATTGATATAAAAGGATTTTTAGATAAATTAAAAGAAAAAAATCTAAACCCCAATATCGTGCTTGAAATATTCACTCAGCAAGAAATCGACGAAAGTCTGGATTATCTGAAAAAATATGAGGAAATAAATGTCTAGTATATTAAACAATGATAACGTCGTTTTATTAATAATCGACCTGCAAGACAGGCTTCTGGCAGCTCAGCCCAAAAGTGAAAAAATACTAAAAAGCACTATTAAGCTTGCCAAAGCTGCACGTATATTGAACATTCCTATTATAGCTACGGAACAGTATCCTCAAGGGTTGGGCAACACTAATCTGTCTTTGGCTGCGGAACTTGCGCTTGATGCAAAAATTTTTGAAAAAACAGACTTTGATTGTTTAAAAATCAACGCTCTTGTTAAGTATTTAAAAGACCTTAACCGCACGCAAGTAATAGTTTGTGGCGTAGAAACCCATGTTTGTGTCCACCAAACCGTAAGTTCTTTGATAAATAATTTTTTTGAAGTACATTTGGCACAAGATTGCTGCGGTTCAAGAAACAAATTTGAGCATAAAATCGGACTTAAAAGAATGTACAGCGAAAAAGCCATCCCAAGCTGCTGCGAAATGGTGATTTTTGAACTGTTAAAATCTTCAAAACATCCTGACTTTAAAGAAATACAAGGGTTGATAAAATAATGTACGAACTCAGGAAACAATTAGAAACTATTGAAGAAAAGCTGTTGAAAACAAAGGAGTATCTTTGAAGTAGACAAAATTCAACAGGAAATAGCCAATATCGAGCGTGAACTTCAAAAACAGGAAGTCTGGCAGGATATTGAAAAAGCCCAAACCTTTTCAAAAATTTTAACCGAAAAAAAAGATACTGTGGAAATGATAAAACGCTGGGAAGGAATTTTTGACGATTGCAGCGTGATTTTGCAGCTTTTGGAAGAACAAGAAGATAAAAGTCTGCTTGATGAAATAACACAAAAATCCGATACGCTTGAAAAAGAGCTTGACAAATACGAATTGCAAAAAATCTTAGGCGGACCTTACGACAAAAATGACGCTATCTTAACGGTCATAGCGGGAGCCGGCGGAACAGACGCACAGGACTGGGCGCAAATGCTCCTTAGAATGTACACCCGTTGGGCGCAAAGCAAAAACTGGCAGGTTGACCTGCTTGATATGTCAGAAGGCGATGAAGCAGGGATAAAAAGCGCAACCGTAAAAGTTACGGGCAAATACGCTTACGGTTATGCAAAAGCCGAAAAAGGAGTTCACAGGCTGGTCAGGATTTCGCCGTTTAACGCAAACGGCAAAAGACAAACAAGCTTCGCCTCTCTTGAAGTCAGCCCTCTTGTTGAAGACATAGAAAAAGAAATAGAAATCCCCGCAGAAGACGTGGAAGTAGAAACCATGCGCTCGGGCGGAGCAGGCGGACAGAATGTAAACAAGGTGGAAACCGCCGTCAGGATTTATCATAAACCTACGGGAATTGTTGTCAAATGCCAGCAGGAGCGCTCGCAGCTTTTGAATAAAGAACTTGCGATGAAAATGCTTGCATCCAAGCTTTTAGAAATCAAGCAGGCGGAACATGAAGAAAAACTCGCGCAGCTAAAAGGCGAAAATGTAGCCGTCAACTTCGGTTCGCAAATACGCTCATACGTTTTTCACCCTTATAAAATGGTAAAAGACCACCGCACAAACTTTGAAGCAGGTAACGTTGATGCTGTTATGAACGGCGAGCTTGACGGCTTTATCGAGGCTTATTTAAAGGGCTTAAAGAAACTGGGAAGCTGAGAAGCTGGGATTGGGTTTAAGAGCTTAAGAGGTGAATGGGTTATTTTGCCGTCATTGCGAAAATGCGCAAGCATTTGAAGCAATCCATAGGAAAGAAGCTGTCATGCTGAACTTGTTTGACAAAGGGAACAGGCGAATTAATGAGCCTTGTGACCCTGTCTCCGTAGTGAAGCGAAGTGTCAGCATCTGTCCAACAGACGAATTAATTCACCTTGTGACCCTATCTCCGCAGCGAAGCGAAGTAAGCTATTATTATAAATTAGGCTATGTCTTTAATTCCGTTGTACTAATTTTTCTTTAGTTTCTTTAGATTGCCACGTCCTCACTGCGTTCGTCCTCGCAAAGACAGCAGAATCAGCCCTCAAGCTCTTCATCTCTTAAGCTTATTGCTTTATTCCTGAATTTCATATTTATAATCAAAATCTTCTAATAATTTAGCCAAAGGTATTTCCATTGCTGCTGATATTTTGACCAAAGTTGAAAACTTAAAGTCCACAAGCCCGTTTTCAATACGGCTTAAAGTTGCGGAAGTAGTTCCGCCTTTGTTAAACATTAAGGAGTTTAAAGAAGTACCTATTTTAATACGTTTTTTCTTTAAATGTTTTCCAAATGCTTGTAATAACTTTTTATCATTCTGTTGCATATATGTAATATTAGATGTATTATTGATGTAATTCATTACACACGTGTAACAAAAGAAATTTATGTAGGTTGGGTTTTAACCCAACTATAATCTCGAATACTCTATCAAATTAGAGAGTTTACCTTTCCAGGTGCCTTCAAACTTTTCTATAATAATATCAGCCGGAGTTTTGTCCTGTTTTAACAATGCATAAATCGGTTCCAAATATTTCTCCTCGCCTTTACCAAAAGACTTAAGCCCGGATTGTGCTATATCAACAAGGGCTTCTATCCACAAATTAAGTCTTTTTGAGCGAATGTCAAAATCCATACCCAATAGCGGCGCGTTATGCCTTATATATTCAAAATCAAAATAAGAAAAATCTTCAAACAGCTTAAACACAGCGTCCATACAGTCCTCATTGTATAAAATCCCTTTATAAAGCGCAGGTATAGCAGGCAAAAGTTCGGGTCTTTGGCTGTCATGGTTTCTGATTTCTATGTAGCTTTTTAAGCGCACGTCAGGAAAAAACAAGCTCAAATGCGTATACCAGTCTTCAATATCAATTTGATTTTGACTCATATATTCTCTGAAAGTCATATCACCGACATATTTATCGCGGAGCAAAATCATCGGTACATCAAGCAAAATCTCTGCATAATCCTGAAACGTGAATTCTTCATAGCTGCTGAACAATTTTTTAGAAACAAGCCCGCATCTTTTGTTATCGGTATTAAGCCAGGCTTTTGCCCTGTAGGATTTATGGTTGTTTAACCTGCCTCCCCTGATTGGCGAATTGGAAAATAACGCACTAAAAAACGGCGCCAACCGCAGCGCGCAAGCTAATTTTTTAACTGCATCTTCTTGCGATTCATAATCGACACTTACCTGAACTCCTGCTGTTTCTCTCATCATTACAAAAGGCAGCAAACCTGCCGACGGCAAGTATTTTGTCATAAATTCATAGCGTTTTTTAGGGATAATTTTTATCTCCTCAAAACAGGACAAAGGCTGCATACCATAGCCGATAAAGGTTACTCCGTTTTCGTGCGCCGATTGTGAAGTGATTTTATTATAATTAACGAGTTCGGTTTCGATTTCTTCAACAGTATCAAAAGGGTTAAAGCTGACTTCAAACTGCGCCCCGGGTTCAAGTGAAATTATCCCGTTCGGCATTTTTAACCCTAAAAGTTTGTTATTTTCTTTAAGTGTTACAAAATTTTCTTTTTCGGAATAATTTTTTAAGATATTGGAAATTTTATCAAAACTTGCCGCTTTATAATCAGAGGTTACACCGAGTTTTTCAAATTCAACGCCCAAGCGCTTATTTTTGCTGCAGCCGGAATAAAAAATTTCCAACAATTGCGCGTTATCATGAAAGGATTTTGGAGCTGTTATTTTATCAGAAATCTGACTTTCAATTATAGGGATTGCCATAAAAAATTTATTCCTTTGAAGCTTATTATCCAACAAACCATTTTGATTGACAAATACCCATTTAGGCTACTACTTGTCTTTTTGAACCAAGTAATCCATTTCTTCAAGCATTTTTAAAGCAAAGGATATTTTCATGTGGTGCAATGCTCTTGTTATATTTAAGTCTACCTGTTTAATTCTCAAACCATGTAATGTTTTATAGTAAGGTTCAAGTATTTTTAATGAAGGAGTATGCGTGTTCATAAAAGACATTATGCTGGACAAACCTATTGCAAGATGTCTAAGGCTTTGAGGATTAAGGTGTTCCATTGAGTTAAACAAAACCTCCATTTTTTCAAGCCTGCTCTCATACGGCAAATCTACTATTCCTATTGAGAGCATATAAAACAAGTCTTTTTCCTGAGTTTTCATGGCTTTTGCATACAAATTTTCCCAATATTGTTCACGTTCGTTCAAAGGGATTTTTCTTATTTGTAAACACTTTAATCTCAATTGAACATTCGCTGCCAACTCATTTGCCGGTTTAAAGCCGCCATAATCAACATTTCTTCCCGCCAATAAATTTGCAGGATGGTTGTCGGAAGAAATAAATCCTAAATATTCAACAGGCTTACGTTGAGTAATATTTCGTGAAATATAAGGCAATTGTTCACATACCATATATTTCGATGTAATATCGCCAAAGTAAAATTTTGCAAAATTATGGTTGCTCAAATGATTATTAAGATAAGCAGCAAAAGCAATTTCAGGCAATGCACCATGCTTTGTGGAATTATTATCGGCTGCTCTATAAACTTTATAAACATAGTTTTTATTTTTTCCGTTTTCTTCCACTGTTATGCCTGCAACCGTGCCGTAAGAACCGGCATCAATTTTGGAAACTTTTTTAACTGCCAAACCGGCTTTTCGAAGCTCGGATTCCATTGACAGCTCCTGAATACAATCAAAGTGTTCTCTTGCTAAATTTGCATGCTTGCCCAGAATGTCAAAAATTTCATACGCAAACGCTTGCCTGTCCTGATACGGAACATTTTTCAACCACCCGCCCGGAAGCGAACCCACAACATCTGCGGCATACGCGTTCGGGTATTTGAGCTGTTTCTCCGAAATTTGGTCAGGGTCGGTTGTGTATTTTTTGGTAAAAAGCTTTGTAATACCGCCAAAAGAAGCATTTTGTACAAAATTGATATGCATAAAAATACCAAATAAGTATTCTAAAGGGAATAATACATCTGAATTTTTTTTTTTGCTATTGAATTTAAAAAAACTTTAAACTACTTCAAATATTTTTAAATAAATATAAATTGATGCCAAAACCAAAATCACACCGCTTGCTTTGATGAGATATCCCGAAACAGCATTCAGCTGCAAAATCTTTTTAAACAGAGATGTAAACAGGGCTGCTATAACCAAAATAGAGCCTTGTCCTATGGAAAACAAAAACAACATCAAAGCTGCGCTTATAATATTTCCTTTTACGGACGCATAAGCCAAAATCCCGGCTAAAATCGGAGTAGAGCATGGGGTGGTGGCAAAAGCGAATAAAAATCCTATCAAAAGGGGGTATAACACGAGGTTATTATTACGGTTTTGAGGCAAAGACTTGACAAACACAGGCATGGGAATTTCTATAATTTCAAGCAGGTTAAGCCCGAAAATCATAATCAACGAAGCCATAATCAAACCCCAGTAAGGACCGGATTGAGAGCCGAAAATCTTACCTGTAAGGGCGCAAAACACGCCTACCAGCGTGAGCATTAATGCCAAACCCAAAATAAAGAAAAATATTTGTATAACACTTCTAAAGTCTTTTTTTTCGTTATCTCTGCCGATAATAAAACCGACCACCACGGGTAAAAGACCGATAGAACAAGGGGAAATCGACGTTATAATTCCGCCGAAAAATGCCAATAAATATATCACCCAGCCAAGCCCGTCAAAGCTTACATGCTGTGAAAATAACTGTGAAATAAAATTATTCATTTACAACTAACTGATCCAATAAATTCTTCAAAGATTCAGCAGACATAGAACCTTCGAATTTTTTAACAACATTACCGTTTTTATCTATTAAAATAGTGGTTGGAACGACTTTTACGGAATATTTTTCAATCTTGTCCATAACGCTTTTATCCTGCATTTGCGTGGAAATTTTTTGGAAAGTAATTTTATTTGTATATTGAGGTTCAACAACCTCCAATACTTTTTTTAACTTCACGCACTCCGAACATAACGGTGCGGAAAACTCAATAACCATAGGTTTATCAACTGCGGCTTGTACTGCCGTATTGTAGTTATCAGGCGCTTTAAAAATCGAATAAAATGTGATAGGCAATGCCATAATGAGTAAGATAGCAACGATACTTAATTTCTGTTTCATAAAATTGTCCCCTTTTTGTCCTACTACTATTGTATAATGTTTTAATTCATTTTTCCAGTGGTTTATGCTATTTTATGATTAAATTGCAACAATGATAACCCCCCTGTAGGATAATATGTTTTTTCATTTAATAGAATTATCAAAAAACCCGATTATGTTTTTAGGCTTTATAGTCTTTTTAGTTATGCCGTTATTATTTTCAATCTCCTTTCATGAACTGGCGCATGGCTACATAGCGTATAAATTCGGGGATATTACTCCAAAAATGCAAGGCAGATTGACGCTTAATCCTCTTGCGCATTTAGACCCCGCAGGTACAATCATGCTGTTTTTAATAGGTTTAGGTTGGGCAAAGCCTGTTATAATAAACCTTCAAAACATACCTGACCGTACACAGCAAATGCTGGTAGCGCTTGCAGGACCTGCATCAAATTTTTTGCTGGCGGTAGTTTTTGCGTTGTTTGTAAGTATTACACCCCAAAATCATGAATTTATCATCACTCTTTTCGACATGGTCGTTAAGATAAATTTAGGGCTAATGCTTTTTAACCTTCTGCCTATACCTCCTCTCGACGGTTCAAGAATAGTGTCATGGCTTTTGCCGCCGGAGCTGGAAAGGCAGTATAACTCCATAGAACCTTACGGCATATTTATATTGCTTATCATTATTTTTACGGTAGGTTTTGGTTTTATTTTTCAAATTTCTTCCAAAATAAAAATGTTTTTGTACGGTTTAATGCAAATTCAGGGTTTGAGCTGATGGTTGAAGTATATTTGGCGCTGGGCGCAAATATGGGAAGCAAGAAGGAAGCCATAAAAAAAGCCTATGTTCTGCTTGAATTAAACCCGCAAATTAAATTTGTTAAAAAATCAAAATTTTACGCCTCAAAACCTTACGGAAATGATAAACTACACGATTTTGTCAATACTGTTATAAAAATCAAAACCAATCTTTTGCCGTTGGAGCTTTTACACTACATAAAAAAAATCGAAAGCATGCTCGGGCGAAAATCACGCCAAAATAACGTTTATGAGAACCGTCCTATTGATATAGACATTTTATTTTACGGTAATATACAGTTGAAGACTCCTGAATTGACCATTCCGCACAAAGATATCAAAAACAGGGATTTTGTGGTGTTTCCGCTGATTGAAATTGCACCCGAATTCAGAAACATTCTTTCGCCCGTAACCATCAAAAATAATCTGGAGCTTATTAATGACTAAAGTTGCAATCATAGGCGGCGGACCGTCCGGTGTGATGGCGGCAATCAGCGTTAAAAGATTTCATCCTGAATATGAAGTGGTTATTTTTGAAAAATATTTTCCGCTTAAAACCCTTCTACCTACAGGCGGAGGCAGGTGCAATCTCGGATTTTACGAAACCGATATGAAATCCCTGATTAAAAACTACCCGCGGGGCGAAAAATTTTTATATTCAATCTTCAGCCAATTTTCTACGGAAGACACCATAGAATTTTTCAAATCTATAGGGGTTAAAACTTATACACAGGACGACGGGCGGATTTTCCCTGTTTCAGACTCTTCCAAAGAGGTCGCACAAGCTCTCACATTACAGCTCAAAAAATTAAAAGTAACCGTCAAACACTCTATAATCAAAGAAATCAAACCTCAAGGCGAAAAATTTATAATCAATAATACAGAATTTGATAAAGTAATAATCGCGGCAGGCGGCAGGTATAACAGCCCCTCAAGCGGTTTTGAACTGGCGAAATCCTTATGCCACAAAATTATTGACCCTAATCCCGCTTTATCATCGCTTGAGATTAAAGAGAAATATTTAAGCAGCGTTTCGGGCGTTTCTTTAAAAAATGTTACCGCCCGGATATCATTCGAGGATAAAAAATTAAACCTTACTGATGATTTATTGTTCACACACAAAGGGATTTCAGGACCTTTGGCTTATAAAATTTCATCGATTTATGCCAACGGCAAATTTTCCAAATCCAACCCCGTTATAGTAGAACTTGATTTTTCTAACGGCGCAGAAATCAATTTGCAGCAAATGCTCAACGATAATTCCAAAAAATTTATTCTCAACATAACCGACAAATTTATGCCAAAAGCGCTTGCCAAAGTGCTGCTTGAACAAATCAACCTCCCTTTTGAAAAAAGGTGCTGCGATATTAACAAAACAGAAAGAGAACAAATCAAAGTCATCCTGACAGCGGCAAAACTCACGGTTACAGCTGCTTTAAAAGACGGTGAAATCGTAACGGCAGGCGGAGTGGACCTTAATGAAATCAACCCCAAAACCCTTGAATCAAAAATCATGCCAAATTTGTACTTTTGCGGTGAAGTGCTTAATATAGACGGATTTTGCGGAGGATTCAACTTGCAAAACTGCTGGTCAACAGGCTTTATTGCAGGCAAAAATGTTTAATCAAAATTATTGCCTTTAATATTTTAGTAGCAAAAATTTTTTTTCACATTCTTTAAAAATATAAAGCTAACTCGGATTATTTATGAACATCAATACGATTTCGTGTATGTCCTTCGGAAAAATTACACTGCAACCGGGCATAAGTATCAAAAACCAAAAAACTTCACAAAAGGAGAAGATAAATTTTGTGCAGTATGAAGCCGGTAATGAAGAGGACCTGAAAGCTATAAAGTACAAGACACAAGCCTGGAACGCGGGGTCTAATAATTATCCGCTTGCAAAAATTATTTATGACCAATTGAATACAAGTAAAAGTACTTGGGAAGAAGACCAACCTAACTGTTATACCGTTTACGGTTTTGAAAATGCGGACGGAGATATCTTAACGCTTGGTATGACGGACTCAAAGGGTGAAACAAAATATTTCGGTAATGCTTTGGATTTATCTTTGTTGGTGGTAGACCCGCAATATTGTTACCTGCAGGAAAACCGAAAATATAAAGGTCTGGGTGCAATGATGACCGCTAAAGTTCTGGAGCTGGCAAAGCAAGCCGGCAAAGACAAAGTCATTTTAAGCAGCTGCAATGACAATTTTTGGAAAAGCAGCGGATTGTTTCAAAAAGAAGAGCCGAAAACTCCCGAGTTCAATGCAGCTCATACAGTGCCTTTTTTCTCAATAAGCCAAAATAAATTTGATAATTATATTAACCGGGCATATAGAAGACAGCAAATTTAAAAATATCGCCAAAAGTCGGCGCAATCTGCCGAATATATTTAATTTTTAACTTCAATCAGCCCGAAAACCTTATCAATAACCGCAGCAGGCATCAAATTAGTTAAACACCGTACGCTTGAGGTTTTGCATTTTTTCTTGTAACAAGGCTGGCAGGGCAAATCCAAACTTATATTGATATTTTTTGCACCGTAAGCAGCGTTTCTGACTGCGGAAGTCGAGCCGAATAGACAAATTACAACGGGTTTTTCAACCGCTGCCGCTAAATGCGCAGAGCCGCTGTCAGGCGTAATAACAATATCCGCCCTTGAAAAAACTTCTTTCAACTGCAAAATCGTTGTTTCGCCTGTTAAGTTAATAATATTGTTATTCCTGCATTTTGAGATTATATCTGTAATATAAGCATTATCTCCTTTGCCTGCGGATATAACGACATTCGCTTTGTTTTGCAGGCTGTCAATGACTTTTACCCAGTTTTCTATAGCCCAGTGCTTTGTGGTCCAGGTTGTAGAAGGCGCTATTACTATAGTTTTTAGTGTTGGGTCAATTTCTTTTAAAAGTTCTTTGGCATAATCTTTGTCATCCTGCGAAGCATCAGGCAGGCAGAAGCTTGTTTCAGGTTCTTCTATTCCCAACGCCCGTGCAAAGTCCATATTACGCTCAATAACATGCCTGCTTGTATCAAATATGGGTATAGCTTCCAAGCGTTCGTTGGCAAAAAGGTGAGCAAATTCTCTTGATTTATCGTGCGCTAATCTGGTTTGCGCCCCTGACAGAAAAGAAATTATTGCGCTTTTAAACAGTTCCTGCGAGTCTATAGCTATGGTATAGCCTTCTTTGCGGATTTCTCTTATGTAGTTTATAAATTCCCAAAGGTTTTTAAGATGATTTTTTGATTTTTTCCATTTACTTTTCGGCATAACGTGAACTTTATCCGCGACGGGATTATTTTCAATCAGGTATTTAAACCTGTCTTCCACTGCCCAGCCTATAAAAACACCGGGGAATTTTTCTTTTAAAGCCTTGGCAAGCGGCAGGGTATGAATACAATCACCAAGCGCACTAAGTCTTACTATTAAAATTTTATCGTTTGGTTTTAGCATAATCCTACAGAGTTTTGGCTTTGTTAATTCGTTTTGAAATCTTTTCTTTGCCTAAAATTTCAATAACGTGAGATAAGTCAGCGCCTTTTAACCTGCCTGTTAACGCAGCGCGCAAAGTCCACATAACCGTCTTCGGCTTAACAGCTTCAAAAGATTTTCGAAATTCGCCCAATCTTTCAACGATTTGTTCGTGATTGTTTAAATCAAGAGAGTTGACAAACTCTTCCGCCCTGTTTAAAACAGCTTTGGCATCATCGGTTTTTAAAACATCAAGCGCTTCAATTTGGCAGTTCACATCATCACCGAAGAAATATTCAACACTGTCCGTTATTTCACTTAAAACAGTAACAGGCTCTTTAACTGCCGCAACAATTTCTTCCAATTGTTCCTGCGAATATTCGGACAAATCATATTGTTGCATGTATTTTAAAGCCCTTTTTGTAATTTCTGAATTAGGCATACTTCTTATGTACTGCCCGTTCATCCAGTTTAATTTGTCAAATTCAAAAATAGAGTTGCTTGGCGAAATACCGCTAAGGTCAAAGTCTTTAATAATTTCATCGAGTGTTTTAATTTCAACGCCGTCAGAAGGTGTCCAGCCCAAAAGTGCGATGAAGTTCACAAACGCTTCAGGCAGATAACCCTGCTCGATAAATTCGCTAACCGCAGTGGCGCCGTGACGTTTGGATAATTTTGTTCTGTCGGGAGCCAAAATCATACCAACGTGGGCGAATTCGGGAATTTTTGCGCCCAGCGCTTCATAAATTGCGATTTGCTTAGGAGTGTTAGAAATATGGTCTTCGCCTCTTATAATATGGGAAATAGCCATTTGCATATCGTCTATCACCACTGCAAAATTGTATGTCGGGGTGCCGTTAGACTTCATAATCACAAAATCACCCGTTAACGCCGTATTAAATTCCAAATCACCTTTTACAAGGTCTTTGAACTTCATAAGTTTAGCCGGCATTTTAAACCTTACTACAGGTTTTCTGCCTTCTTTAATAAATTGCGCCTTCTGCTCGGGAGTCAGCGCCCTGCACCTGTTTGAATAAATATAAGCTTTTTTCTCATTAATAGCGGTTTGTTTTTCTTCTTCAAGCTCTTCCTGAGTACAATAGCATTCATAAGCAAAGCCCTCATCCACTAATTTTTGCGCAAATTGTTTATAGGTATCGAACTTCTCCGATTGTGTATAAGGAGCATAATCGCCGCCCACATCAGGACCTTCATCCCAGTTAAGCCCCATTGCTTTTAAAGAATCAAAGATATTGCGAATATATTCCACGCTGCTTCGCTCAAGGTCAGTATCCTCTATGCGCAAAACAAATTTTCCGTTATTTTTCTTCGCAAAAAGGAAGTTGAACAAAGCTGTTCTTGCAGTACCCACATGCAAATTTCCGCTTGGACTGGGTGCTATCCTGACTCTGATATCTGACATTTTTACCTCTTATGATTAAATAATTTCGATGATTTGATTCTATCACGAATAAATTTGTGCAGGTAGGAGCTTTAGTCTGTTATTGCCCAAAGCCTGCCGCTGTCTGATTTTATAAGTTTTATATCAAGCCCGAATATTTTTGTGAGGTTTTCTTCGGTGAGTACTTTTTCTCTTTCATCACAAACTTCTATACGACCCGAGTTTAAAATCATTCCCTTTGTAAAAACAGGCAAAATATCTTCGATACGCTGTGAGATAAAAATCATGGTTAAATCAGGGCATGATTGTGCAAGTTCATTCACTGCCTCCAGCAAAAATTCGCGTTCTTTAATATCAAGAAAAACGTTCGGTTCGTCTAAAATAACGAGTTCAGGCTTAGTCAACAACGCTCTTGCCATAAGGATTTTCATCTGTTCGCCCGATGACATTTCAAGCATACTCTTATTTTTGAGGTGAGAGGCATTCAGCCGTCCGAGAATATCTCTCGCTTTAGCAAGTTCTTCCTCCGTCGGCTGTCTGTAAAACCCGACATAACCGTCAGGTCCTGAAAGCACCATCGCAAGCCCCGTCAACTGCCGTGATAAATACTCCTGAATAAACGGACTGACCCAAGCAATAGATTTTCGCAAACGGTTTAAATTCACAACTCCAAAACGCTGCCCCAAAACCTCAACTGTTGCACCGTAAAACGGCCATACATAACCAAGCATAGTCTTTACAAGAGTGGTTTTGCCCGCTCCGTTCGCGCCTAAGATAAAATATTTTTCGCCGCGTTTTATTTCCAAATTAATGTCATGCAAAATTTCGTTACCGTTCAAAGCAACTGTTGCATTTTCAATTTTCACAGCCAAATTAGTCTGGTTATCAATACTTTTTTGAATATCTTGAAGTTCTTTTTCCATAGTAATTATTATATTACATCAAGATAATAAGTTCCGTACGTTGGTAATTCACAGAAAAAAGGAAAAAATGTTAATTCTTTCCTTTTCAGTTGCGCATGCATTAAATGCATAGATTATAGTCTATGTTTATAGATATTAGTCTATTAATCTACTCTTGTCAATATGAAATAATGTGCTTATGCATGACAACAAACAACTATTGGAAAAAATCGCAGTAGCAGTGCGTGCTGAGAGATTTAAGCAGAAAATATCTCAGGAGAGACTTGCTGAGCTTGCGGGGCTTAGTGTCAATTTTATAAGCAATGTAGAAAATGCCAAACAGGATGTAAGGCTGGGTAACCTTAACGCTATAGCTCATGCCTTAAAAAAAAGCATAAAAGATTTGATATAAAAATTAATCTGCCCGAATTGTCTGCAAAACTTTTGAACATAAATAGAAGGAACCTGCGGCGATTTTCAGCGAATTTTTGGCAGTAAGCCGGACAAACTCCGTGATTTGCGCTGTTTTGATTGTATTAATTTCAGCTTTCGGAAAAAACTGTTTTATTGCGCTTGCAAGCCGGTCGGATTTAACGGCATTTGGCGCAAAATCATCTGTCAGATAAATTTCATCTTCTTGCGAAAAAAGTTTTGTAACCACATTTTGATAATCTTTTGTGTCTAAAATCCCGAACAGCCAAACACGCTTCAAGCCCTTAAAATATACATTCAGACTCTCAATCAGCCTTTGCGCGGCATCTTCGTTGTGCGCCCCGTCAATAAGCAGGTTAAATTCTTCAAGATACTGCATTCTGCACTTCCAGAATACTGTTTGCAAAGCTTCAACAAGCTTATCTTGCCTGATTTTAAAGCCTGCTGCTCTTAAATAATCAACACCGCAAATAACAAGTTCAAGATTTCTCGCCTGAAAAGCTCCTTTTAAAGAGAGTTTGTAAGTATTTATGCCGCTTGAAAATTCATTTGTTTCCGGGTCGGTGAGCAAAAAACGTTCCCGAATATCAAGAATTGCCGCCTTTTTAGCTTGCGCAACGCCTGAAATAACGCTATAGCCTTTGTTGTCAGAACTTATTATCAAAGGGGTGTTTTGCTTCAAAATACCGCCTTTTTCAAATGCTATCTCCCCAATCGCAGCGCCGAGCCTGTCCTGATGGTCTGAACTTATATCGGTAATAATTGTAAGAAGAGGATTTTGCACAATATTTGTAGCGTCCAGCCTTCCGCCTAAGCCCGTTTCTAAAATCACAATATCTGTCTTTTGTTCTTTAAAGTACAAAAATGCTATTACCGTAAGGATTTCAAACTCCGTTAGTTCAAGGGCGTTTTCGCGTGCGGTATTTTCAACAAGTTCAAAATACTGCGTAAAAACCTGTTCCTCTACCTCAACACCGTTTATTTTAAAACGCTCTGTATAGCTAAGCAAATGCGGGCTTGTATATAAACCCGTCTTATAGCCGTTATTAGCCAAAATACCCGCAAGCATGCTGCACACCGAACCTTTGCCGTTCGTTCCGGCTGTATGGATTACCTTCAGGTCTTTTTGAGGGTTGCCAAAAAGCTCTAAAATGGCGGCAATACGCTCAAGCCCCAAATTAATATGAAATTTTTCTTCCGACTGCAATTTTTTGACCGCGGTTTGAAAGTCCGGCATAAAATCCCTTATGTTAGCTCAAATTTATTATGGAAAAAAAAGACTTAATATACAACAATTCAGTTAAGTTTATTAATATATTTAAGACTGTTCCAATGTCAAAGATTTACTTTCAGCTTTTTTTCACATAATCTTATTATATAATAGCAAATTTAAAAAGGTGAAAAATGATAAACAGTTATCTCGGGATTGACGTAGGTTCGGTTACGACAAAAGTGGCAATAGCGGATGAACAAGGCAAATACATAGACAGCACAATGCTTAGAACCGCAGGCAAACCTGTCATTGCGGTGCAAGCAGGTATGAGAAGACTGTTAGAGCAGCAAAACGAAGAATATAACGTTTTAGGCGTAGGCACTACCGGCAGCGGCAGGAACCTGGCAGGCGCACTTGTCGGGGCTGATGTTATAAAAAACGAAATCACAGCCCATGCAGTAGCCGCCAGCACTTATATAGAAGGTGTTCAAACAATTCTTGAAATCGGCGGGCAGGATAGTAAAATAATAATTTTGCGCGACGGTATCGTAACGGATTTTGCCATGAATACTGTTTGTGCGGCAGGCACGGGAAGCTTTTTAGACCAACAGGCAAGCAGAATGAATGTTCCTATACAAGAGTTCGGACCAACCGCCCTCAAATCCACCAACCCTGCAAGAATAGCTGGGCGCTGCGGAGTTTTTGCAGAAAGCGACCTTATTCATAAACAACAGCTGGGCTATCCGACAGAAGACCTTTTATACGGGCTGTGTCAGGCGCTTGTAAGGAATTATTTAAGCAACCTTGCTCTGGGTAAAGAACTTTTGTCAAAAGTAGTGTTCCAAGGCGGCGTAGCAACTAACGTAGGTATGGTAAAAGCTTTTAGCGAAGCCTTAAATACAGAAGTAATAGTACCTGAAAACCACCAAACTATGGGGGCAATAGGGGCGGCGCTTTTAGCAATGGAAAATCACCAATACACCGGGGAAAATACTAAATTCAAAGGCTGGGAAGTGGGTAACCTGAACTTTAGCGCTATAACAAGCATGTGCAATGATTGTTCAAATAATTGTGAGGTTATTTCCATCATAGAAGGTGAAAACCGTAATAAACAAGGCTGCCGGCTGAAAGATATCGAAGGCAAAATCATAGCAAGATGGGGCGGAACTTGCGGCAAATGGGACGAAACCCACTAGGATTATAACTGTCTTTGCGATTTAAGTTGAAGGGGTGAAGAGCTTGTCATTGCGAAAATGTGTAAGCATTTGAAGTAATCCATAGGAAAGAAGTTGGGAAGCTGAGCAGCTGAGAAGCTGGGGTTGGGTTTAAGAGTTGCAGAGGTTATTTTGCCGTCATTGCGAAAATGCGCAAGCATTTGAAGCAATCCATAGGAAAGCAGCTTCCTAGCTGCCTAGCTTCTTAGCTTCCTTAAGCGGTACTACGAGTTTAAGTCTTAGTTCTCTTAACTGCATTTCATCAACTGTATGCGGAGCATCTGTCATCAAACATTTTGCCTGTGAATTCTTGGGGAAAGCTATTACATCCCTGATAGACTCTGTTTTTGCCATAAGTGCAATCAATCTGTCCAATCCAAGCGCGATACCGGCATGAGGAGGCGTTCCGTATTTAAACGCGTCGATTAAAAACCCGAATTTGTGCTTGATTTCTTCAGGTTCCAGCCCCAAAGCCGCAAACACTTTTTCCTGAATTTCGCTTGAGTGAATTCTCACGCTGCCGCCGCCAAGTTCCGTGCCGTTATAAACAATGTCATAGGCAATAGAACGGCAGTTTTTTCTGTCGTTTTCCAATTTGTCCATATCTTCAGGGTTCGGCATTGTAAAAGGATGGTGTACGGATACGTATCTGTCGTCTTCTTTTGAATACTCAAACATCGGAAAATCGGTAACCCAGAGGAAGCTGTGTTTATCAGGGTCAATCAACCCTAATTTTTCACCGAAATGCAGTCTAAATCTGCCCAAAACATCGAACACTATTTTATCTTCATCAGCAACGAAGAAAACAACATCACCGGCTTTTGCATCGGCTCTTTTTTGAATTTCCGCTATATCGTCTTCTTTTAAGTACTTTAGAATAGGCGATTTGATGGTGCCGTCTTCGCAGTAAGTAATCCATGCCAGACCTTTGGCGCCGAAAGACAGGGCAAGGTTTCTTGTATCATCCATATCTTTTCTGCTGTATGAGGCAATGCCGGGGATTTTGACAGCTCTGGCGGTACCGCCTGATTCTATTACTTCCGCAAAAGCGGTAAATTCGCTCTTTGCCATAACATCGCTTACGTCAAAAAGCTCTAATCCAAAACGCATATCAGGTCTGTCAGAACCAAACCTGTCCATACATTCTCTGTGCGTTAAACGTTGGATAGGCAGCTGAATATCTATATTGGCAACCGCAAAGGCTTTGTTAAGCAGGCTTTCCATCATATTAATAATATCTTCCTGATTAACAAAAGACATCTCAATATCAACCTGTGTAAATTCGGGCTGTCTGTCCGAGCGCAAGTCCTCATCTCTAAAGCATTTTGCGATTTGGTAATAACGCTCAATTCCGCCTACCATAAGGAGCTGTTTAAAAATCTGGGGTGACTGCGGAAGCGCATAAAATCTATTCGCATGAACCCTGCTCGGTACAAGGTAATCTCTTGCCCCTTCGGGTGTTGTGTTGATTAAAACAGGGGTTTCAACCTCAAGGAAATTTTCGCCGTTCAAATAATCGCGAATAGCAGTTACTACCTTGTGTCTTAAAATCAAATTATCCGCAACGGATTTTCTTCTTATATCCAAATATCTGTATTTAAGCCTGATATCTTCGTTTACGGAAGCATTGTCATCAAGCTGGAAAGGCAAGACTTTTGCTTCGCTTAAAACGGTAATTTTTTCGGGATACATTTCAACCGCGCCTGTATCCAAATTAGGGTTATAAGTATCCTCGGGTCTTTTAGAAATTGTACCTTCAATCTGAATAACGTATTCGTCTTTTAAAGCGCTGAAAACTTTATGAACGTCAGGGTTTACCTGAGGGTCTGCCACTGCCTGAAAAATCCCGAATCTGTCTCTTAACTCCACAAAAATAATACCGCCTAAATCTCTGACGTTAGCAACCCAGCCTGCTAACGTAATTTTTTGCCCAATCATCTCTTCTCTGATATCACCGCAATAGGATGTTTTATAACCGGTTAATGTCATCTTCCCACCTTAAAATGTATATAATTATTCACTTTACTATTTTTAACACAAGGATAAGTAAAAAACAAATATTAAATGGGAGGCTGGGAGGCGGGGAAGCTGGGATTGGGTTTAAGAGTTGAAGAGGTTATTTTGCCGTCATTGCGAAAATGCGCAAGCATTTGAAGCAATCCAGGGGAAGAAGCTGAGCAGCTAGGCAGCTGGGAAGCTGGGATTGGGT